>NZ_JBIMJQ010000032.1:0-16921 GCF_043674215.1 Streptococcus sp. A22 | reverse complement strand
TTCCTAACTCTATTATACTACTTTACATATGAAAAAGCCGTTAGAAATACAATTCTAACGACTTTGTCTTCAGTCTGTAGCCTGAATACAGGCTATCCACTCCCTACAATTCCTCAGCTATCTTATTAATTTTCCGCAGGCGGTGATTGACACCGCTCTTGGTAATCGGGTTGGTCAAGCTATCCGCCAATTGCTGGATAGAATAGTCAGGATGCTGGATGCGGAGCTGGGCCACTTCCTGCAAATCTCCAGGCAACTGGTCCAGTCCAATGGTCTCCATAATCTTACTGATATTGTTAATGGTTTTCATGCTAGCAGTGACTGTCTTGGCAATATTGGCCGCCTCGGCATTGGTCGCACGATTGAGATCGTTTCTGGCCTCGCGCAGGAGCTTGACATTTTCAAACTCGGTCTTTGCCTCTTCTGCCCCAATGACCAGGAGGAAATCCATGATATCCTCGGCTCGTTGCAAATAGGTAATGGTCCCTTTTTTTCGTTCAATCACCTTGGCATCCAGCAGAAATTTCTGCATCAAGTCCGCCAAGTCAAGAGCATGGTCGCTGTAGACCGAGGCAATTTCCAGCTGGTACTTACCTTTTTCAGGGTCCTTGACAGAGCCCGCCGCCAAAAAGGCACCACGCAGATAGGCCTGGCTCCAGGAATCATTTTCCAATACCAGCGGTGAAATCCCCGTCTCCAAGCCGAAAAAGCTATCTGCCAGATAGAGGTCGTTGAGAATATCATTGACCCCGTCCTCGATATGAACAGAATAAATCCTATTCTTTCTAAGGTTTTGCCGTTGGTGGTGACGAATTTCCGCCTTAATCTGGTAAAAGGTCTGGAGCATTTCATAGACATGCCGAGCAATCTTGGCATTTTCAGTCGTAATGGACAGGGTCAAACCTGACGATGCCAGACCTAGACTACCTGCCAGCTTGATCATGGCCGACAACTCCGACTTATTTTGACTGGACTGAATCAGCAATTCTTCCTTGACTTGTATCGTAAAACTCATGACCGCACCTGCAAGATACTGAGTAATTCTTCTACTACAAGGTCCCCATCGTGAAAAGCTCCGCCATTTTCCAAACGAAGAAAATTCGACGAAATCACGCGCCGCGCTTGGTCCTGAAGCCCTACAAAATCGTGCTTGACCTGGACTAGATACTCATCAAACTGGTGGGTATCCATGTAGTCCTGTGGCACAGGCTCGATGTTAACAAGGACGGTGTCAATAAAACGACAGGCCAGATGTGCATTGAGGACCGCAGCGTGGTCAGCATCTGAGAAGAACTCCGTCTCCCCGCGCTGGGTCATGATGTTGCAGACATAGACCACCTCCGCCTTGGTCTCCTTGAGAGCTTGTCCAATCTCGGGAATCATAAGGTTGGGTAGAATAGAGGTGTAGAGGGAGCCAGGTCCCAGCACCACCAAATCGCTGTCCATAATGGCATCCACTACCTGCGGGCTAGCTGTTGGGGTTTGATCATTGTAGGTATTGGTGACAAATACATGCCCAATCATGCCTGGATGCTTGGAAATTTTACTTTCACCGACCACCTCAGTCCCGTCAGTAAAGACGGCATGGAGGGTCAGCGGATGCTCACTGGAAGGATATATTTTCCCTGTCGTATGGAAAAAGCGGGTCAAGAGCCGCATGGCATTGTAGGTCGATCCCTGCATCTCAGAAATCCCAGCGATGATGAGATTACCCAGCGGATGTCCTGCCAAGGGACCGTCGCTGGCATCAAATCGGTACTGGAAAATCTGCTCATAGAGCTTGGGCATATCTGACATAGCCAGGAGGACATTGCGCAAATCACCCGGCGGTGTAACCTGGAGGGCATGGCGAATCTCACCAGACGAGCCTCCGTCATCTGCCACCGTCACGATAGCTGTAATGTCCGCATCCTTGTTGCGCAGGCTTTTGAGAATCACAGGAATCCCCGTTCCTCCTCCGATAACCGTAATCTTTGGCTTTCTCATGACCGATTGACCGTCTCTTTCCGCTTGTCTTTGTCCCGATGACTCAGGTTGACAAGCCAGTTTTTCTCTAGGTCTTCTGCTAGGCGTTTGGCAAAGGCTACGCTGCGGTGTTGACCGCCCGTGCATCCGACTGCTATGGTCAGAACTGATTTACCTTCCTTCTGGTAACCTGGCAGAATTGGCTCGATCAAGCTTATCAAATGGCCGTAGAACTCTTCTGATTCCTGGTGGTCCATAACGTAATCGTAAACCGGCTGGTCCATCCCTGTCAGATTGCGCAGTTCGGGCTTGTAATATGGATTTGGCAAGAAACGCACGTCAAAGACCAGGTCCGCATCTAGAGGTAGGCCGTACTTAAATCCGAAGGATAGGACTTCCACCCTGAAAGACGGCTGATTGTCCTGGCTAGCGAATTGCTCAGAGATGGCCATACGTAGGTTTCTCGGTGTCAAATCCGAGGTATCAATCACATTCTGACTCATATTTTTCAAGGGAGCTAGAAGTTCGCGCTCTAGATTGATACCGTCGAGAACTCGGCCGTCTGCAGCCAGAGGGTGAGAACGGCGAGTCTCCTTATAGCGGGCCACCAATTCACTATCCGTGGCATCCAGGAAGAGAATCTTGAAGTCCAGGTCTTCTGCGGTTTCCAGGTCATCTAGAACTTCACGGATTTCCGCAAAGAAGGACCGGCTCCGCATGTCGACAACCAGGGCAATCTTGTTATTGTCCTTGCTGGCATGGATGAGCTCGATAAATTTCGGCAATAGGGTCGGTGGCATATTGTCAATGGTAAAGTAGCCCAGGTCCTCAAAGGACTGGATAGCGACTGTCTTACCGGCTCCCGACATCCCTGTCACGATAACTAGTTGGAGTTTGTCTGCCATGGCTAGACCTCCTTTTTCTGATTTATTCAACAACGGCGATGACTTCGATTTCAACCTTCACATCGCGTGGCAGGCGAGCAACTTCTACAGCTGAGCGAGCTGGAAAATCGGATGAGAAGGCTGTTTTATAGACCTCATTAAAGAGTACAAAATCATTCATATCCTTGAGGAAACATGTTGTTTTGACAACGTGGTCAAAGTCTGTTCCAGCTTCTGCTAGGATGGCTGCAATATTTTTCAAGACTTGATCGGTCTGTTCTTGAATGGTTTCACCAACCACTTCACCCGTTTCTGGTGATAGGGGTACTTGACCTGATGCGAAGAGCAGATTACCTACGACCTTACCCTGAACGTACGGGCCGATAGCTGCTGGTGCTTTGTCTGTGTGAATAGTTTTCATAGTATATCTCCTTTTGTTTTCTAAATCTATTATAGCATAGGTTGCTAGGATTGAGGTAGTTTTGGGAATTCTTTCCATGGATAATCCCTGAAATTTTATGTAACAAAAAAGGCTGGACATGGATTCCAACCTTATCTAGAGCTTCTTATTTTTTCTATTAACATCTCAATACAGCATGATATCATGTTTCCAGTGGCTTGATAAAATACAGAGAGGTTATCGTCGTTGTAGGCAGAAGCTTCAATTGCCAGAGGGCTGTCCTCATACCAAACACCAGTCCCATCCGGAATAAAACCGTTTTGCACATAAAGTTTCTGAGCCTTGCCATAATGAGCATTCAAACCAACACCTATCCCTATCTGGGATGTAAAATCGGATACAAGTTGGCAGATAGCATCCAATAATCTGTAGCCAATTCCCTGACCCTGAAAATGTTCAAAGACAGTAAAATCGACAATTTCAGGAATACCTGTCTGAGAAAATCGCCCCTTCTTGGGACATTTGACAAGGGTAATATAACCCAGACAGGCCTGCTCATTTTCAGCTACCAAAACCTGGTGCTCACCTTCTTCCTGCTCCGTCAAATAACTTTCCAGGATTGCCTTCCGCAACAGCCAGCCCTGCTCTAAAAAGCCTGAACTAGCTTCTCAATATGACAAGCCTCTAAATGAACTATTCTAATCATGTCACACTCCTCTGTATAGATAAACACAAGACATCTTTAAGTAATATGATAGGTGTAACTAAATCTCTCTAGAAAAATCACTGTCTAGTTCCCGATATGATTGGATATTTTGAACATATTCTAAGACGCCTTGAAATTGGTCTTCTTGATCACGAACCGCCTTGTAAACGACATAAACAAAGGTTTCTTCATCCTTTTTGAACCACATAGTCACTTCATTTTTCTGTCCACTGCGCAGGAGTTCAAAGATTTTTTTGACCTTGTCAACAATTTTCGGTGGATGACAGAGTTCGACATTGCGTCCGATTTGACTAGGTGTCCGCTTGAAAATCATTTCCTCAACTGGATGGCTATCATTGTAATATTGGAAAATGTCATCCTTGTTCACGAAGGTTAATTCCAATGGTAAATGATTAAGGATGAGATTCGCTTGTTCAAGAGTCAAATAACCATTGCCAAAAGGCTGTGGACTAGCAGGGTCCAGAACTGATGTGGTCGGTTCTTTTGGTGTGAAGGAGATAGTAAACTGTCCCTCTGGCGTATCAATCACCCGCACATTGGGATCGCTTGCCTGCGGTGTCGACAGTGTGTCAGTCTGCTCTGCTATTTCTCCAAAAGAAACCCGCTGGGGAACCCATTTTGCTGTAGGTTTCACAATTGCGTAGCCATAAGCATCACTTTCAGCGGCAATCTGCAACCAATCATCTTGTGTAAAAGTCTCCAGCAAAATCATTAGCAAAATCGCTTCTTCCTTGAAGACCATCTCTTCAAACTCAGTGGCGAAACTTTCAAAAGTTTGACGAACAGTTTCTATATCTCCATCTGGCAAGGTATCTAAAGCCTTGCGGGCTTCCTTAAAGAGCAGACGAATATCATCGTCTACGCCCCACATTACCTTGGGTGGCGCATCATGACCATAGCGCTCCATGATTGGAAAGAAGAGTTTTTCCTTGCGCGTATAATGATGGTCAAACTGACCTAACAATTTATATTGACGTTGCAAACCTTGGAGAAGTTGGTCGCGCACTTCTTCCTCCTCCACTTGCTCATACTGCTCTAAAATCCGACGAATGCGCAATAAAGCTCCACGAAGTGCAAGATTTTCTTGTTTAAAGACATAAACAGGATGACCTTCTTGATCCATGTCTGCCACTTGGACATCCGATATAGCTCCCTTGAAAAGATTGGCATGAACATTACATAAGCCCATAACATCTTCGAAGGTAATCCCCGTATCGCTGGACATGAGTTCGTGTTCCATCATCGAAATCTCCAGCGCTGACACACCTGTAAAATGCTGATTAAATTGTTCCTGAACGGACTCCGCGCTAGCTCCGTTATGCAGGTCCAAGAGGATATTCTTCAAAATGTCAATCCGTTGTTCCGTCATTATTCTCCTCCTATTACCTCATAGCCGTTGCATTCCAAGACCTGCTGAATACGGTCTAGCGGAATCTTGGTCATCTTGGAGCCAGTCTTGAGACTGGTTACCTTACCAACTGTGTTGAGCATAGCTGGATTAGCCAAAGGCTTGAAACCAAGCTCCACCAGAATATCCTTGACTTCTGGGTGCTGGTTGATAATCTCTGCAACAGGCAGATTTAGGTCGATGGTGTTCATTGTTTTTCCCCCTTCAACGCCTCAAACTTCGCTTTCATGGTTGGATTGTTACGTGTTAGCTTTTTGACCGTGACGTCATCCAGTTTGTTATTGGCCAGACGGAGCTGATTCTCGCTGGTGGTCAGGGCTGCTTTGACCGCCTCCATCCGCTTGATGGCCTTGTCAATCTCATCAATAGCCTTTTGGAAATTGGTGCTGGCTGACTGGTAGTTCTTGGCAAAGGCTGTTTTAAAGGTCGCCAAATCTTCTTCAAAATGGGTAATATCGATATGCTGTTCTCTGACCAAGGCCAACTCTTGCTTGTATTTCAGACTATTGAGCGCCGCATTGCGTAAAAGTCCTATCAACTGTATAAAGAACTGAGGGCGAACCACATACATTTTCTCGTACTTGTGGCTGACATCAACAATCCCCGTATTGTAGTAATCGTTATCCGCCTCTAGCATGGTCACTAGCACCGCATATTCACAGTTCTTCTCACGACGATCCTTGTCCAATTCTTTGAAAAAGTCCTCATTCTTATGCTTTTTAACCGTGTCATCCGCCTCATTTTTCATCTCAAACATGATGGAAATGATTTCTACACCATTTTCATCCGTCTCGCGGTAGATGTAGTCGCCCTTGGACCCACGCGCCGACACTTGATTATCTTTTTCAAAATAAGCATTGGGAAAGGCTAACTGTCGAACCTTATTGAACTCCGACTCAGCATACAATTCCAAACTTTCACCGATAGCCTTGGTCGATTGCTGGGCCTTGAAGTTCTTATAGAATTCTACCTGCTCGCTAGCCGCCTTGAGTTGAACCTCATACTCCTGCCGAGTGGTCGCCAGCGCCAATTCCTGCTTTTGCTCCTGCAAAACCAAGGCATTCTGGGCCGCATCCCGCTCCTTCTCAACCTGAGCCACTGCCTGCTGCAACTCCAAATCCTTGGACAGACCCACTTGCTCCAATTTTGCCTTTAGCTCTAGGATTTCTTGGTCTTTTTGGGAAATAGCAGAGCTAATTTCATGTTCCGTCTGACTAGTCAGTTTGTCCAGCTGAGCCTGAAGTGCCAGCAGCTCCTTATCCTTTTGGGCAATAGCAGAGCTGACCTCATGTTCCGTCTGACTAGCCACCTGCTCAAACTTAGCTGTCAGTTCTAAAATAGCCTTATCCTTGTCAGCCAATTTAGCCTGCAAGTCATTTTCAGCCTTCTGAGTCAGCAACTCTGTCTCACGCGCCAAACGATCATGAACTTCCTTATCAAACTCCACACCACGAACCTGAGCCAAAAGCTGGCTGTATTCTGTTTCATTAACTTGAAAAGCCGTTCCACAATGCGGGCAAGTAATATTGTGCATGATTTTCTCCTAAATCTGTTCTTGAACAAAGTGCGACCACTTTTCTTGCAAGGGTTTCTGTTCTGGCACTTCAGCCCCCTCAAGCAAGGCTTGAATATATTCATGCTGGACCAGCCAACCGGTCATATCTTTTTCAGCCGTCGCAAATTCATTGCCAAAATCCTTAGGAATGATTTCCTCAAAGGCAATGTGACTCCCACCTTCTTGCTCTGTCAGAATAAAACCAACCCGAGCAGTATCCCAAGTATAGACAATCTCATGCGGTTCACGATAGGCCAACAAGTCCATCTCCTCACGGAAATCCTCCATTTCAAAGACCAACTTTTGTCCTTCAATATGGAGTTCTGGAAACCATTTAGCAAAACCAGCGTCTGTAGCCAGTAAATCCCATGTTTCTGTCAAAGATGCAGAAACGGAGTATGCCACATTTAATTGATAGTGTGTAGAGGTTGTAGTAATTGAAATTTTCATATATCTAGTATAGCAAAAAATCTCTAAAAAATGAAAAAACACCAGCAAAGCCAGTGTCTAACTGTTCCTTTCCCTCACTGAGACTAGGATACGTCTCGCAAGAGGATTGACAATATAATAACTCAAGGGAAGTGATAGAATAATATTTCTCAAAAAGCGGAAACCATAAATCGGTAAATGAAAGGGAAGATGACTCATATACATGCCAAATACTCCCATAATTAACCCCATTGCAACAGACCGAAAACTAATCATAGCAAAGGAAATATGCTTTTCAGAAGGTAATTTTGGTCCGATGAAATTGATCCATCTGAGGGCTAAAGGATTGACAAATTGCGATGCTATAAAAGAGACAACCACTCCCAAGAAATAAGATGGCAACAAAATAGGTAGTTGCAAGCGACCTGCCCACCATAAATTATAAACAGTCATTACAAATCCCATCATCGCTGACATTAACATGCCAAAAAACAAGCGTTCCTTTCGATTTTGAGGCATAAACTACTCCTCCTATACAGCTTCGTTAGTTATAGTATAACACAAATCACTAATTATTGGTATTGATTGATAAGAAAAGCCTGAATCGCTCCAGGCTTATTACTCAAAGAATTTATAGTAATCTTCCAATTGCATTTCCGCTTTTTGCTGGCGATTGAGGTCTTGGATAATTTGACCATCCTTCATTACAATCAAGCGATTGCCAAAGTTAAGGGCATCCTCCATCTGGTGAGTGACCATAAGGGCAGTCAGCTCCTGGTCGGCAATCAGGCTATCCGTCAAATTCATGAGGGACTGGCTGGTCTTTGGATCAAGGGCCGCCGTGTGTTCATCCAAGAGCAACAGCTCTGGCTTGACGATAGAGGCCATTAAGAGGCTGAGAGCCTGACGCTGGCCACCCGATAAGGAACCAGCTGGAGTAGCGATATGCTTTTCCAGACCATTGCCAATTTTTGCTAGGGTCGCCTCAAACTCTTCCAAATGCTGGGGAAGTTGCCGAGGAACCAACCCACGACCTTGGCCACGGTACTTGGCAATCAAAAGATTTTCCGCCACAGTCATCCGAGGTGCCGTTCCCATCTTGGGATCCTGAAAGACCCGGGACAGGTACTTGGCCCGCTTTTCCGCTGGCCACTTGGTCACATCCTCGCCCAAGATAGACACTGTTCCACTGGTCAAGGGCAGGGTACCTGCTATGACATTGAAGAGGGTGGACTTACCAGCACCATTGCCACCGAGAATAGTGATAAAATCCCCTTGGTAGATAGTCAGATTGACATCCTTTAGAATCACGCGCTCCTGGTCCAGGCCATTGTTGACCACCACACGCGCATTTTTTAGTTCAACGATTGCATTCATTTGGTCAAGCTGGCTCCTTTCAGGATGTTATTTTTGATTTCAGGGACCATGAGGCAGACTGCCAAGATGAGGGCCGAGAAAATGCGGAGGTAGCTGGTATTGATTCCCAGGGAAATCACACCCAAAATCAAGAACTGGTAGAAAATCGCTCCCACCACAATGGTGATAAAACGCTCCGCCATTGTCACATTATCAAACAAAACCTCACCGATGATGAGACTGGCCATGCCGACCACGATGACACCGATACCGCGCGAAACGTCCGCGTAACCCTCCTGCTGGGCGATGAGGGCACCAGCAAGGGCGATGACTCCATTGGAGAGGATCAGACCCATAAGCTCCATACGGCTGGTATGAATGCCAAAACTGCGCGCCATGTCGGGATTGTCACCCGTAGCGATAAAGGCCTGACCCAGGCGGGTATTTAGGAAGAATAGCAGAGCAGAGATGACAGCCACAACTGCCATCAGGCCTAGTATCAATCCATTTGTCTCCCTATCAAAAGGCAGGAGGTCCTGCAAACTCTTGATATTGAGCAAGCCCAGATTGGCTCGCCCCATAATGAAGAGCATAATGGAATGGCAGGAAGACATAACCAGAATCCCCGACAAGAGGGTTGGAATTTTCCCCTTGGTATACAGGAGACCGGTCACAAGCCCTGCCAAACAGCCTGCCAAAACAGCAGCTAAGGTCGCCAGAATCGGGTGGACACCCTGAGTAAGTAAGGTCACAACCACTGCTCCGCCCAAGGGAAAGGAACCCTCTGTCGTCATATCTGGAAAGTTCAAAATACGGAAGGTCATGAAGATACCAAGACCAAGAATGGCCCAAAGCAGGGCCTGGGAAATGGTGGAAAGGATCATAATTCTCTCTAAAATTTCGTTTATTTAATCACGCGGCTTGCTTTTTCAACAATCTCCGCTGGAAGGGTAAGACCAAGTTCATCAGCTACTTTTTGGTTGACGACAACGGTACCTTGGTTAAAGACTTCAACTGGTGTGTCAGCTGTTTTGGCACCGTCAAGAACCTTGGCAGCCATTTTACCAGTAGCAACACCTAAGTCAAATTGGCTGAGGGTTACAGATGCGATACCGCCACCTTCGACCATATCCTCTACAGAAGTGTAGATTGGTTTTTTAGACTTGTTGGCTGCAGAAACGACTGTTGAGAAAGCCGATGCAATGGTATTGTCAACTGGTGTGAAGAAGGCGTCTACCTTGGTTGAGGCAACTTCTACTGTTGAGGCAATTTCGTTTGAAGAAGGAACTGCATACTCGATAACTTCATAGCCTGCTGCCTCAGCTGCCGCCTTAAATTCAGCAACTTGGGCCTTTGAGTTATCCTCGTTTGATGAGAAGAGAGCACCGATTGTTTTTGCCTCTGGGGTGATTTGTTTAATCAAGTCAATAGTATCTGCTACTGGTGTTTGGTCAGAAACGCCAGTGATATTGCCTCCAGGATTTTTCAAATCAGCAACCAAGTTGGCACCGACCGGATCGGTTACAGCTCCCATGATAATCGGTAGGTCGCTGGTTGCGTTGGCTAGGCCTTGGGCGGCTGGTGTCGCGATACCAATCAAGAGTTGGTTGCCATTATCGACCAATTTTTTACTCATGGTTTGCACTTGAGATTGGTCGCCTTCAGCGTTCATAAAGTCGATTTGTAGGTTGACATCCTTATCGTAGCCACCTTCTTTGAGACCAGCTTCAATCCCTTTGTAAATTTCGTCCAAGGAAGCGTGGGTCACATATTGGAGAACTCCGATTTTAACGGTTTGAGATTCCGTCCCAGTCTCTGTTGAGGTCTCTTGTTTATTCTGATTTGAAATCACTACAGCCACAATAATCGCAAAAAATGCAATCAACACACCCATCAATTTTTTATTTTTCATCATAAACCTCTTTCTTATTAAAACAATTGTATCTATTTCGTCAATTCAAGATCTGTATGCTACGCCATCGTTTCATCATAATGTAATCTCCTTTGTATAGAAAAAGCCCACGCATACTAAAATCGTATGCGAGGGCGTCAATGACACGGTACCACCTCACTTATGGGAATGTCTAGAATCCTCCCATATCTCATCTCCTCAAACAAGGAGTTGCACTGTAAGGTGTGCCAACCGAACTATCATTGTTTTAAGTTCATTTACGTGACTGTTTTGGCTGAGTACTTTGTTAGCTCTCCTTGCTATACCGCCAGTATAAGCTGCGTCGACCTGCCTCGTACTCAGCCAAAACAGTCTACGCAAAGTATTTATGCCAAACAATCTCATCAGCCCATTTCATAAGACTCCGCCGCCCGTTTCCACCAACCACAGGCTCCCTAAAGACTTCTGTCCTACTACTTCTTCTGATTACATACGATTATAGATGGTCTTGGAGGATTTGTCAAGGATTTTGAACAAATTTTCTGAAAATTCCTTAACATGTTGTCAGCCTCCAAAATATGCTATACTAGAAAAAGCTAGATTCCAGGAAGAGAAAGAGGAAAACCATGTCTTTTGACGGATTTTTTTTACATCACATGACGGCTGAGTTAAAGGCCAATTTAGAAGGTGGGCGGATTCAGAAAATCAACCAGCCCTTTGAACAGGAGATTGTCCTCAACATCCGCAGCAACCGTCAGAGCCATAAGTTGCTCCTGTCTGCCCATTCGGTTTTCGGACGGGTTCAGCTGACCCAGTCGGACTTTACCAATCCCAAGGTGCCCAATACCTTTACCATGATTTTACGAAAATACTTGCAGGGAGCCATTATCGAGGAGATTCGTCAGTTGGACAATGACCGCATTTTAGAATTTTCGGTGTCCAACAAGGACGAGATTGGCGACCATATCCAAGCAACCTTAATTGTGGAAATCATGGGCAAGCACAGCAATATCATCTTGGTGGATAAGTCTGAACAACGGATTATCGAGGCTATCAAGCACGTTGGTTTCTCGCAAAACTCCTACCGGACCATCTTGCCAGGTTCCACCTACATTCGTCCACCGGAGACGCATTCTCTCAATCCTTATACGGTGTCTGATGAGAAATTGTTTGAAATCTTATCGACTCAGGAACTGAGTCCAAAAAATCTCCAACAGCTCTTTCAAGGTTTGGGTCGGGATACGGCTTCTGAACTGGCCAGTCATTTGCAGACAGACCGCCTCAAGAACTTCCGTGCCTTTTTTGACCAGGCAACTCAGCCTAGCCTGACAGACAAGTCCTATGCTGCTCTGCCATTTGCCAATAGCCCTGAAAACCAGCCACACTTTGAGAGCCTGAGCAGTCTGCTGGACTTCTACTATCAGGACAAGGCGGAGAGGGACCGGGTGGCCCAGCAGGCCAATGAGCTGATCAAACGGGTAGCCAGTGAGTTGGAGAAAAATCGCAAGAAACTGGTCAAGCAGGAGCAGGAATTGGCGGATACGGAGACGGCGGAGTTGGTGCGACAAAAGGGCGAGCTCTTGACCACCTATCTGCATCAGGTGCCCAACGACCAGTCGAATGTGCGGTTAGACAACTACTATACGGGCGAGGAGCTGGAGATTGAGTTGGATGTGGCTTTGACGCCTAGCCAGAATGCCCAGCGCTACTTCAAGAAATACCAAAAACTCAAAGAGGCAGTCAAGCACCTGACCAGCTTGATTGAGGAAACCAAGGCGACCATTGTCTATCTGGAGTCCGTTGACACCATGCTGGGACAGGCGAACTTGACAGAAATCGATGAAATCCGTGAAGAATTGATTGAAACAGGCTACCTCAAACGCCGCCACCGTGAGAAAATCCATAAGCGTCAGAAACCTGAGCGATACTTGGCGACGGACGGGAAGACCATTATTCTGGTCGGGAAAAATAACCTGCAAAATGATGAGTTGACCTTCAAAATGGCCAAGAAAGGTGAACTTTGGTTCCACGCCAAAGACATTCCAGGCAGTCATGTGGTTATCACAGACAACTTGGACCCAAGCGACGAGGTCAAGACCGATGCGGCGGAGTTAGCCGCCTATTTCTCCAAGGCAAGGCATTCTAACTTGGTTCAAGTCGACATGATTGAAGCCAAAAAACTCCATAAGCCAACAGGTGGCAAACCAGGCTTTGTGACCTACCGAGGTCAGAAAACCCTCCGTGTCACCCCAACTGAAGATAAAATAAAATCCATGAAAATCTAGTTCATGGATTTTTCTTATAAAATTTATCAAATTAACTTTATCTTTTAATTATTTTTTCACAAATTATACTATTCGGATGCAATTTATTTCTATCAGATTTAAAGTGACTTATTCTTGATTCTAATTTGAATATAGTACAAAGAAAATAGTGATAAAAGCGAAATAACCGTACCAAGTAACATTCCATTAGGTTGGTAACGTAATTCAATTTCGTGTTCACCTGGTGTTATCGGGAATGAAATCATGCTACCAAGCGATTTCTTAATCGCTACTTCTTTTCCATCTACAAAAGCTGACCAACCTGAATTGTAGGGGATACTTGTTTGAACAATTTCGTGACCTTCTGCTGCTTGAATGGTTCCTTGAATATTGGTATTGGACCATTTCGTCACTTCAATATTGTTAGACAGATTAGCTTGCAATACCTTTGTAATCTCATTATTATTTGCCCTAACAAGACCAACTCCGTCCAGATTTACATCATCCGTATCAAATCTAAACTCGAGAGTAATCGTTTTTCCTTCACTGTTATGAGTCAGTGGCCATAAACTCTTTTGTGAATTGGTAATCTGAGTCGGAAAACCGTTTCCATTCCTTAGAATTGTTAATTTTTCTCTGTATTCTCTAATTGCTGGAGGTGCTAAGAAATAATAAGTGAATGAACTTTTTGGAATTAAATTAAACTTAATAATCCCTGGTTTAGAATTGTCAATCCGTTTATATTGATACTTACTACTATCGTCAGTCGTTTTTTCAAGATTATCCAACTCAATTGAACTGAAACCAAATTGCTCAAAATATTTTTTGTCGGTTCCTGACATAGCTGATAAAATCGCATTTTCATTGCCATAAACATAAAACGAGAGAAGACAATTCCTGTCCTCTCTCGGTGTTAAATGGTAACCGCCCAATAACAAGGTATCTATCTACTCACTCCCTCCTCCAGTATACTGTTATAAAAACAAACTGGAGGATTTATTATGTCTCAGCCCATCGTCCCATTGACTATTCCCCAATCTCGCCGCTTTGAAAAGAAAAGCAGAAACGATATTCTGATGAGAATTCGTCTCGGAAAAACGGAAGTCACATTCTTCCAATCTATCAACCCTAAAATAATGGAAACAATCTTGGATAAGGTGCTGCATTATGACCATCCGACTCAGTGATTTAGGTCAAGTCTACTTGGTCTGTGGGAAAACGGATATGCGTCAGGGTATTGACTCTCTCGCCTATCTTGTCAAAAGTCAATTTAATCTGGATCCCTTCTCCGGTCAAGTCTATCTCTTCTGTGGAGGTCGAAAAGACCGATTCAAAGCTCTTTATTGGGACGGACAGGGATTTTGGTTATTGTATAAACGTTTTGAAAATGGGAAATTGACCTGGCCAAACAATGAAGAGGAGGTCAAGGCTCTAACTTCCGAACAAGTAGACTGGCTCATGAAAGGATTTTCTATCATTCCAAAAATAAATGATTCAAAAAGTCGTGATTTCTATTGAAATCATGGCTTTTCTTTGTGTATAATGGGATAAAAAGAAGGAGGATCGAGCGTATGGATGAGTTATTGGCAATTATTAAACAACAGACCTCAACGATTGAACAACTTACCAACGAGTTGACCCTCCTTCGTGAACAGGTTGAGTATCTGAGACAGAAACTCTACGGAAAATCATCAGAGAAGGTTGTGTATCAACCAGGTCAGCTGAGCTTGTTTGGGGAGGAAAGTCTCCCTGAAGAAGAAGCTGACATACCCAGTTGAAACAGAGACCATCACCTATAAACGCAAGAAAGCTAAGGGTATTCGTCAGGCTATTTTTAGTCAGTTCACTCCAGAGATTGTTCATCACGAATTGCAGGGCGAAGATTGTACCTGTCCAGACTGTCATGGTCAATTGAAGGAGATTGGTTCTACTGTTCAACGACAAGAGTTGGTCTTCATTCCCGCACAATTAAAGCGGATTGATCATGTTCAACACGCATACAAGTGTCAGGCATGTAGTCAGAAGAATCTAAGCGATAAGATTATCAAGGCTCCCGTTCCTAAGGCACCTTTGGCACATAGCCTGGGTTCGGCTTCCATCATCGCCCACACCATTCACCAGAAATTCAATCTGAAGATACCCAATTACCGTCAGGAAGAGGACTGGCATAAGCTTGGTCTGCCCATCAGTCGGAAGGAAATAGCCAACTGGCACATCAAGTCTAGTCAGTATTATTTCGAGCCGATTTATAACCTGTTGCACGAGAAATTGTTGGAGCAACCTATTCTCCATGCGGATGAGACCTCCTACAAGGTCTTAGAAAATGATAGCCAGTTGACCTTCTACTGGACCTTCTTGTCTGGGAAGCATGAGAAAAAGGGAATTACGCTCTATCATCACGACAAGCGTCGGAGTGGCTTGGTTGTGGAGGAATTTCTTGGGGACTATGCGGGCTATGTACATTGTGATATGTGGAGTGCTTATCGTCAATTAGACAAGGCTCAGCTGGTTGGTTGTTGGGCTCATGTCAGGAGAAAGTTCTTTGAGGCGACTCCTAAGAAGACAGACAAGACTTCTTTAGGAGCTAAGGGTTTAGCCTATTGCGACCGCCTGTTTGCCTTGGAGAATGACTGGGCTGACTTATCTACTGAGGAGCGACTGCATAAACGCCAGACAGAGTTGGCTCCCTTGACGGACGAGTTCTTTGACTGGTGTCGTGAGCAATCTGTTTTGCCAGGCTCCAAATTGGGCACTGCAATAGAGTATAGCCTCAAATACGAAACCACCTTCCGAACCGTTCTCTCGGACGGTGACTTAGTCTTGTCCAATAATATGGCTGAAAGGGCAATGAAGACCTTGGTTATGGGCCGTAAAAATTGGCTTTTTTCTCAGAGTTTTGAAGGCGCCAAGTCTACAGCTGTCATTCTGAGTCTTTTAGAAACTGCCAAGAGGCATGGACTTAACGCAGAGAAATATATGACTTATCTTCTAGAACACTTACCTAACGAGGAGACGCTCGCAAAAAAGGAAGTTTTAGAAGCCTATTTGCCATGGAAGGAAAAAATTAAGAGAGCATGTAAATAGAAAAAGGTTCCAGAGTCGATAGGACTTTGGAGCCTTTTCAATATACTTTGTTATTGGGCGGTTACGTTAAATGGGTCAACCCACTACAGTTGACAAAGAGCCCCCAAAAAGCCGAAAACGAGCAACTCCTAATTGGAATTGCTCGTTTTTTATATGCGAGTGGCTAGTTTTTGCCCAGCCCCTAGGTGTTAGCTTTTCGTCTAACCACTACAGTTGACAAAGAGCCTCTATATGACTAGATATATCAGATAGTAGAACCTCTTACTAAAAGGAAAGCGAATCTTCCCCTTTCTATCGATGCAATCAAATAAATAGGAAGGATAAATTGAAATACAATTGATTATTCTTACTTATTGCGACGACGTTTTCCAACAAGTGCAAGAGCTGCTACAAGCATTGCTGCACCAAGTACAGTTGCTGAAGATGAAGCTTCACCAGTGTTTGGCAATTGGCCTGGAGATGCACTTGAAGGGGTTGCAGGTGTTCCTGGACGAGCTGGTTCAGGAGCAGCTGGGGTCATCGGTTTAGATGGTTCTTCTGGAGTATCTGGAGTATCTGGAGTAACTGGAATATAGTTGATAATTGTATCTGTTGTTGGATCATTTGGTACTGGTGGTGCTTCATAACCCTTCGTTGGATCTGCTGGATCGACTGGAGTCAATGGAGTTGTACCATCTGGTCCTACTGGGATATAACCTGGGATGTATGGAATCGTTGGAACGTCTGTACCTGGTTTTGTCGGATCATCCGGATTGTTAGGGTAAACAGTTGGTGGAACTTCCACTGTACCTGTTGGTGGTTGTGGAATCCATGAACCAAGTTTCACATAAGTTACTTCTTCTGTGATGTTACCAGTTGTTTCTGTCGCTACAACCGCTTCCGCTGTAGTACTTGGAGCTACTTCAGAGCCATTGTTAGTTGCGCTTTGTGCCAAGTAGCCTGTCACAAGAGGTAATGG
>NZ_JBIMJQ010000031.1:0-17507 GCF_043674215.1 Streptococcus sp. A22 | reverse complement strand
GAGTAGGTGGTACTCTTATCATATCAGGGAATCTTCTTTTTGACTTCTAGAAGTCTCACATCTATTGTAACGCTACACAATTTCATTTGTTCCTTTAGAATATATATTGAAATAAATTAAACAAAATGGTATAATGTGAATATCATAACAAATCGGAGGAGTTTATGAAAAAGAAAACTTGGTTAGGTTTGCTTTTTAGCCTAGTTGCAGTTCTATTTTTAGTCGCATGTGGTGGTAAGGCTGAGAAAACAGCTACATCTACCTCTTCTTCAAGCACAACAGAATCATCTTCAAAAGAAGAAGCTGTTTCAGGTGCGTCACAACGTGAATATACGGATCCATCCGAATTGAAAGATAGCTATGATGTTGTCGTAGTTGGTTCTGGTGGAGCAGGGATGTCTGCTGCAATTTCAGCAAAAGATGCAGGTGCTAGCGTAGTATTATTAGAAAAAATGCCAGTTATTGGTGGTAATACTGCTAAATCATCAGCCGGCATGAATGCTTCTCAAACCAAATTCCAGGAAGCAGAAGGAATTGCTGATTCCAATGATAAATTTTATGAAGAAACTTTGAAGGGTGGTAAGGGAACAAACGATCCCGAATTGCTTCGTTACCTTGTAGATAACTCAGCTGGTGCAATTGACTGGTTGGATGGTATGGGTATTACCCTCAGCAACATCACTACCACTGGAGGTATGAGTGAAAAACGTACCCACCGTCCAGCAGATGGTTCAGCTGTTGGTGGCTACTTGGTAAATGGTCTTTACCACAATCTTGTTGAACGTGAAGTACCAATTTTTGTTAATGCAGATGTTACAAAACTCCAAGATAAAGACGGGGCTGTAACAGGTGTTGAAGTTGAGATTGCTGGTGAAACTAAGAAAATCTCAGCTAAAGCAGTTGTATTGGCAACTGGTGGTTTCGGTGCAGACTTGGAAATGGTTGCTAAATTAAATCCAGCATTGAAAGGTTATGTTACAACCAACCAAGAAGGTTCAACAGGTGATGGTATTGCGCTTGCTGAATCAGAAGGTGCAGCAACTGTTGATATGGAACAAATCCAAATTCACCCAAGTGTTGAGCAAGAAACTTCTTACTTGATTACAGAAGCAGTTCGTGGCGAAGGTGCTATCCTTGTCAACTCAAAAGGTGAGCGTTTTGTTAACGAATTGGAAACACGTGATAAAGTTTCTGCAGCTATCAATAGTTTGGATCCAAACTACGCTTATGTTATCTTTGATGATGCCTTGAAAGATCGTGTGAAGGCTATTGCTCAATACGAAGAAAAAGGTCTTGTAAAAACGGGTGCTACTCTTGCGGATTTGGCCAAAGAAATTGGTGTACCTGCGGATGCTCTTCAAACAACACTTGATACTTGGAACAAGGCTGTGGCAGATAAAAATGATGCAGCATTTGGTCGCACATCAGGTATGGACCATGCTTTGAATACTGGTTCTTACCATGCCATTAAAGTTGCACCTGGTATTCACCATACAATGGGTGGTGTGAAAATCAATACCAATACTGAAGTATTGAAAGCAGACGGTTCAGCAATTTCTGGTCTTTATGCTGCTGGTGAAGTAACTGGTGGTGTTCATGGTCAAAACCGTATTGGTGGTAATGCGGTGGCGGATATTATCGTGTTTGGCCGTCAGGCGGGCATGAAGGCAGCAGAGTTTGCAAAATAATGACGAAGTTAAACTGATTTTTCAATTTGAAAAGGTTCTTAGGAGCCTTTTCTTGTTGGTAAATTTTATCAGTGATATACTGGAGTTATGAAGAAAAAAGTTATTCCAATTGTTTTATTAATTAGCCTGATTTTGGTTTGGCGCCTTTCTGTTCATCAATCGGTCGCTGCCTATCCAAGCGTTACCTTGACCAAGGAGGATCAAATTTGGATTATCAGTGATCTCCATTATCTGTCACCAACTTTATTTGATTCAGGAGAGGCTTTCTCCTATATCGAAAAGACGGCTGCTGGTAAGGAGCTCCGCTATGGAAAAGAGCGGATGGATGCTCTTTTGGAGCAGGTCAAACGGGATAAGCCCAAGCATTTGCTGGTCAGTGGAGATTTGACCCTCAATGGTGAAAAGCAGAGCATGCTGGAGTTGGCGGGGTATTTTGGGAAGATGGAGAAAGCTGGTACCCAGGTGCAGGTGATTCCCGGAAATCATGATATAGCCAGTGGCTGGGCGCGCGCCTTTAAGGGAGACCAGCAGGAAGTGGTTGCTCAGGTTTCCCATAAGGATTTTGCGGAGATTTTTGTAGATTTTGGTTATAATCAAGCGGCCAATCGCGATGCCCATTCTCTTAGTTATTTGAGCAAGGTTTCTTCTAATCTGTGGTTTATCATGCTGGATTCCAATATCTACAGCGATGGGATGGGAAAAGGAGGTCCAAAGACCAATGGTCGGATTAATAAGGAGACGCTAGACTGGATGGAGGAACAGTTGCAGGCGGCTGAAGAGGCTGGTGTGCAGGCCCTTCCAGTTGTTCACCACAATGTCCTTCGGCAGCACCACATGCTGTCCAAAGGCTATACTCTGGATAATACGATAGATGTCAAGCGGCTATTGGATCGCTATGGGGTTCAATTTGGTTTTTCTGGCCATACGCATGCCCAGAACATTGTTTCAGAGGACCTTGGAAAGACCACTTATACTGAGGTGGTGAACGGAGCCTTTTCAGTCTATCCTGCTGTAATAGGTCAGGTGACTGTAGATAAGTCTGGCTTAGATTATCAAAAAGGACAATTGGATACGGCTTTTTGGGCAAAAAAAGCTCAGCCTACAAATCCAGATTTGCGTGAATTAACAGCTCATATGCAGTCTGTTTTTGACAATAGTAGCGACATTATGGTCCACCGGATGATGCACGATGAGGGTTGGTACTCTACGGAGGTTGCGGAGAGCATTTCTCGGTTTATGGTACCAGTCAATCGCGCTTACTTTTCTGGTGAGAAGATTGACCAGAATTGGTTGGCAAAGGATGTTTATCCTAGCCAGGCTTATAAGGAGTTAAGCAAGGTCAATCCTAAGAGTTTCCTTTATGATTATGCCGAACATATCTTTTTACGAAGTCAAGAAAGGGATGTGGAGAAGGTTTTTATGGAAATGAAACCCTAGTTTTCCACAGAAAATGTCATTTTTACACAAGTTTTCCACAGTTTGTGCAAAACTTGCTCATAGATTTGCAAAACCCGGCATTTGTCGGCTTTTGTGCTATAATGGGAATAGAAAAAACGTTTTCAAAAGGAGTATCCAATGCAAGAATTAGGACAAACAGGTTTACAGGTATCACGGATTGCTTTGGGCTGTATGCGCATGGTAGCCCTGTCAGATCAGGAGGCTAGTCGGGTCTTAGAGACCAGTCTGGAAGAGAGAATAAACTTTTTCGATCACGCCGATATTTATGGTGGCGGTCAATCGGAAATCCGCTTTGCCTCTGCCATGAAGGAGCTGGGTATCAGGCGCGAGGACATCATTCTCCAGTCCAAATGCGGTATCCGCAAGGGCTATTTTGATTTTTCAAAAGACTATATTTTGCAGTCGGTTGATGGGATTTTAGAGCGCTTGGATACGGACTATCTGGATGTGCTATGTTTGCACCGACCGGATGCTTTGATGGAGGCAGAGGAGGTAGCTGAAGCCTTCTATTTGCTAGAAAAAGCCGGTAAGGTTCGCCATTTTGGCGTCAGCAACCAGAATATTTACCAGATGGAACTGCTCCAGTCCTATTTGGATAAGCCCTTGGCTGTAAATCAACTCCAGTTGTCGCCTGCCCATACGCCTTTGATTGATGCGGGTCTCCATGTCAATATGAAAGATGATGTGGCTACGATGCGGGATGGTGGACTGATTGATTATTGCCAGCTCAAAAAAGTCACTATTCAGGCTTGGTCCCCCTTCTTGATTGACTTACAAAAGGGGATTTTTGCTAACCATCCAGACTATACAGAGCTCAATCGCACCCTTGAGGAAATAGCAGAGCGCTACCATGTTTCACATGAAACAATTGTCGTAGCTTGGATACTGCGGCATCCTGCGAAGATTCAGACCATTGCCGGTTCTATGAATGTAGATCGTTTGAAACGGATTGCTCAGGCCAACAAGTTTGAACTGACTCGTCCGGAATGGTACGATATTTACAAGAGTGCAGGCAATTTCTTGCCTTAGGAGGGGATATGAATTGGGAAATCAAGGCCTTTGACCAATTAAGTTTACAGGAGCTTTACAGCATCTTGACACTGCGAACGGATGTCTTTGTTGTAGAACAAGCTTGTCCCTATCCTGAAGTTGATGGAAAGGATCCAAACTGTCTTCATCTTTTGGGAACTGATGAAGGAGATTTAGTAGCTTACTTGAGAATCTTGCCGGCTGGTCTAAGTTATGATGAAGTTTCCATCGGTCGTGTGGTCATCCAGCCAAGTCATCGTGGCAAAGGTTTAGGTCGCCCAATGATGGAGCAGGCAATTCACTATATTACAAACGAATGGAAAGAAAGTCAGATTAAAATCGGTGCCCAAGCCTATTTGGAAAAATTCTATCAATCGCTTGGCTTCGAACCTATTTCTGAAGTATATTTGGAGGATGATATCCCACATTTGGATATGTTATACCGTAAACCAGTCAACTAGGGGCTGGTTTTTCGATTTTTCTCAGCAATTTCCCCCAAAAATGAGCCATTTTATGGTAGAATGAATAGGTATAAAATCAGTAAAAGAGGAAGAAAATGAAACGTTCTATGTATGCTGGACGTGTTCGTAAGGAGCATGTCGGACAGGAAATTACTTTGAAAGGTTGGGTCGGCCGCCGTCGTGACTTGGGTGGTTTGATTTTCATTGACTTACGTGACCGCGAAGGTATTATGCAATTGGTGATTAATCCTGAGTCAGTTGATACGGAATTGATGGCAAAAGCAGAGGGACTTCGCTCTGAATTTGTTATTGAGGTGACAGGAACAGTTGTGGAGCGTGAGCAAGCTAATGACAATATCCCAACAGGAGCTGTTGAACTACAAGTATCCGGTTTGACAGTGTTGAACACGGCCAAGACGACTCCATTTGAAATCAAGGACGGGATTGAAGCTAGTGATGATACCCGCCTTCGTTACCGTTATTTGGATCTTCGTCGTCCAGAAATGCTCAACAACTTCAAATTGCGTGCAGCCGTAACCCACAGCATTCGTAACTACCTAGACGAGCTTGAATTTATCGATGTGGAAACACCAATGTTGACCAAGTCAACGCCAGAAGGTGCGCGTGACTACTTGGTGCCATCTCGTGTATCAAAAGGTCATTTCTATGCCCTTCCGCAAAGTCCGCAGATTACTAAGCAGCTCTTGATGAATGCAGGTTTTGACCGCTACTACCAAATCGTTAAGTGTTTCCGTGATGAAGACTTGCGTGGGGACCGTCAACCTGAGTTTACACAGGTGGATTTGGAAACCTCATTCTTGAATGAAGTTGAGATCCAAGACGTAGTAGAGGGTTTGATTGCCAAGGTCTTGAAAGATACCAAAGGAATCGATGTGACCTTGCCCTTCCCACGTATGTCCTATGACCATGCGATGAACTTCTATGGTTCTGACAAACCAGATACTCGTTTTGAGATGCTTTTGCAAGACTTGACAGAGGTTGTCAAGGAAGTTGACTTCAAAGTCTTCTCAGAAGCACCAGTTGTCAAAGCCATTGTGGTCAAGGGTGTGGCGGATAGCTACTCACGTAAAGACATTGATAAATTGACAGAATACGCTAAACAATTTGGTGCCAAAGGTCTTGCTTGGGTTAAAGTAGACAAGGGAGAATTAACGGGCCCAGTTGCTAAGTTCTTGACAGACATTACAGCAAACTTGACAGCAAGTTTACAACTTGAAGACAAGGACCTAGTTCTCTTTGTGGCAGATGAATTGGAAGTTGCCAACAATACCTTGGGTGCCTTGCGTAATCGCTTGGCTAAAGAGCAGGGATTGATTGACGAAAGCAAGCTCAACTTCCTCTGGATTGTGGATTGGCCAATGTTTGAGTGGTCTGAAGAAGAAGGTCGCTACATGAGTGCCCACCACCCATTCACCTTGCCTACAGAAGAAACGGCTCATCATTTGGATGGTGATTTGGCACAGGTGCGTGCAGTTGCCTACGATATTGTCTTGAATGGTTATGAGTTGGGCGGCGGTAGCCTTCGTATCAACCAAAAAGACATGCAAGAACGGATGTTCAAGGCTCTTGGTTTCTCAGCTGAGGATGCCCATGAGCAGTTTGGTTTCTTGCTCGAAGCTATGGACTACGGTTTCCCACCACACGGTGGCTTGGCTATCGGTTTGGACCGTTTTGTCATGCTCTTGGCAGGTGAGGACAATATCCGTGAAGTAATTGCCTTTCCGAAGAATAACAAGGCATCAGATCCGATGACACAGGCACCAAGTACGGTTGCATCAGCTCAATTAGAGGAATTGGCTTTAGATATTACACTTGAAAATGAATAAATTTTTCAGAAAACAGCGTGTTCTTTTCTTAAGAAAGGCCAGAAAGAATAAATTTTGGTCAGTTATTTCGGGGATTTCTCGAGAAAAATATGCAGAACGGATATCGGGGTCCATTATTTATGGACTCCTATCTAGTATTGCGGTGAATTTTTTCTTTCGACCAGGGAATGTCTATTCTTCGGGAGTGACAGGTATAGCTCAGATAGTTTCTGCTTTAGCTGCTTCTTATGCAGATTGGAATGTACCTATGGCTGCGGTATATTATGCCCTCAATATTCCCTTGCTCATTTTGGCCTGGTATAAAATTGGCTACAAGTTTACAATTTTTACCTTTATCACCGTATCTCTTAGCTCCTTGTTTATCCAGTTTATGCCTCCAGTTACCTTGACGACAGACCCCTTAGTTAACGCCATTTTTGGTGGACTGATGCTCGGTACAGGAATTGGTTTTGCCCTCAGGAATAATGTGTCCAGTGGTGGTACGGATATTGTTTCCATTATCATTCGTCAAAGGACGGGACGGCAAGTTGGTTCCATTTCTTTGATTGTTAATATCCTGATTATGCTGATTGCGGGGATGACATTTGGTTGGAAATACGCTCTTTATTCGATGGTGGCACTTTTTATTTCCAGTCGTATGACAGATGCTATTTTTGTCAAGCAGAAGCGAATGCAGGCTATGATTATTACCAATCAGCCTGAGCGGGTTATCAAACAAATTCACAAAAAACTCAATCGTGGAGTGACCATCATCAATGGTGCGGAGGGTGCCTACAATCATGAGCAAAAGACTGTTCTAATTGTCATAATCACTCGTGCTGAGTTTAGTGAATTTAAGCAAATTATGAAAAAGGCAGATTCTCAGGCTTTTGTATCCGTAGCGGATAATGTCAATATAATTGGTCGGTTTGTGGAAAGTGACTAATTGACAAAAAACTACATATAGGAGTACAATAGTATTTGTATTCTATATGTAGTGTTTTTCTTCGGAGAGGAGACTTATGAAACCAACCGTTTACCTAGTTTATATTAGCCTGAGTGGCAATACGGAGAGTTTTGTCAAACGCCTGAAAGACTTTTTCCAGTTCCAGACCGATTGGCAGGTGGAGACTGTTCATGTCAAAGACCTGGTCAAGCAGGATATTCCTTTCTATCAGCTAGATGCACCCTTTGTCACCTTTTTACCAACCTACTTAGAAGGTGGAAATGGAGTGGACAATGGAGATGTGGAGATTTTGACCAATCCTCTTGGAGATTTCATTGCTTTTGAGAACAATGCAGAGCTCTGTCTGGGTGTTGTTGGTTCGGGCAATCGAAATTTCAACAACCAATATTGTCTGACTGCTAAGCAATATTCTGAGCGCTTTGGATTCCCTGTTATTGATACCTTTGAACTTCGAGGTATGCAGAATGATATTGAGAGAATTGGTCGGAAAATCATAGACTTAATGTAAGATGAACAACCCAGTCAAGAACTGGGTTGCTTTATATCATGCAAAAAACTCACCAGCATAAGCTGATGAGTTCTAAGGAGATATGAAAAATATTTAGGATTGACTATAGTATACTCTAGGGGGGCAGTTCAGACATCGGTCTAAAGTCCTATTTAGTTTCCAAAATACAAATGCTTTGTCCAGCAAGGGTGATTTGTTGGGCTTTATTATCGTCAACGGGTGGGAAGCTGAAACGAATGGTTCGTTCTTCTTCATTTTCAAAAACAAAATCGCTATCCGCAAAGTTGATAATAAACTGGATAGTCTTGTCGCCATTTGTGACTTGATAGCGGAGGACATACTCAGTCAACCAGTAGAAGTCACAGGTTTCTTGGATGGTTTCATAGCTGTTCTGGCTGAGAATTGGATTGTCCTTCCGGAAGGCAATTAACTCTTGAATAAATTGAATATGTTCCTTATAACGAATTGCCCGTGTCCAATCTAGGCGATTGATTCTATCCGGAATATTGTAGCTATTATCAATCTCATCTTTGGTACGGAAGAATTCTTGTCCGCTATGGATAAAGGCCATCCCTTGAGAAATGAGGACCAATTGTAGACCAAAGCTAGCAGCTCGTTTTTGTTGCTGAGGTGTCCAGTCTGGATGTTCAATATGGAAGTAGTCAAAGGCAGTCGCATTGTCATGACACTCGATGTAGTTCAGTGACTGTTGCGGTGTGATGAAGTGGCTGTAGCGGCTTCCCGTCAGGAGGTGTTGCACTTTTTCGTGTAGTTGTTTGTCAACTAGACGGGTAGGGTTGAGCAATAGTTTCTTAAAGGTATCACGATAGTCATCGTTGAAGAAACTCACTTCTGGGAGCTGGTCTGCATTGTACTGGTGGGCCAGTTTTTCATAGTCTAGACCAGTTGCCATCTTCCACCCTTCGCCATAGAGATAGATATTTGGATGAATGGCTAACAATTCTTCTTGGATTTGGTTGATGGTTTGGATGTCCAAAATGCCCATCAAGTCGAAACGGAAGCCATCAAAACCATAGATACTAGTCCATTGGCGGAGGGATTGCTTGATGTAGTTTCGGACCATGCTGCGTTCGCTAGCGACATCGTTGCCGCAGAAGGTACCATCCGTCCGCATACCATGCTCGTTGTAACGGTAGAAATAACCAGGGACAATTAGCTCGAATGCGTATTTCTCAGCATGATAAACATGGTTGTAAACAACGTCCATATTGACGGAAATATCGGCATCGTGATAGGCTTGGATAGCTTCTTGGAGTTCTAGAATGCGGGCATAGGGATCATCTGGTAGGCTGGAGAAGGAGCCTTCTGGCAGGTTGTACTGCATAGGGTCGTAACCCCAGTTATAAACAGCTTGGGGTTTGTTTTCATCTACGCTACCAAAATCGTAAACAGGAAGAAGCTGAATATGGGTAACGCCCAGATTTTTGATATAGTCCATTCCCAGTTTCATACCGTCCAAGACAGGTGATTCGGTCAGACCGAGGAATTGACTACGGTGTTTGAAGCCAGCTTCTGTCTGCCAAGAGAAGTCGCGGACACTCATTTCATAGACAATAGCTTGAGAAATCGGTCGTTGGGTCTTGGCGCGACGAACCTTATGAAGTTTATTTGGGTTGATGACATAGCTATCGCCAGAGTTTGCCTTGGATGAAAGGGCGTAGGGGTCATGAACAGAAATCCACTCGCCATTGACTTTGTGGAGATAGTGGTAGCTTTGACTGTCCAAATCACCCTCTACTGTGACCTGCCAGACACCTTTTGAACCCCTTGTCATGGCATATGGTGTCCCTTCAAGGACTAAAAATACCTGCTTGGAGATAGGTGCCCAGAGTTTGAAGTTTGTGGACTGAGGGCTATAACTTGCTCCCAAATCATTGCCATCATAGGTATAGTTTTGTTCGAAAATAGCAGAGCGGACGATATGACCATAGCCTAACTCCGTTTTGTTGCGATCTTGGTCGTAAATGGCATAGTCCTTGTCCAAATTTAAGGCGTGTAGGCTGGTCAGATAGTAGAGAACCAGGTTTTCTACCTCTAGACAGGAATGAATAAATAGTTGAGATGTGGCATCGTCGGACTCGAGGGAAAAACTCATGTGCTCGGTATCAAATCGTTTTTCCATTACCAAGCGAATAGTAGCTACATCATCTAGAAATGCTTGAAATTGTCTTAATGCCATGAGCCGAACGGCTCCTTTCTAAGTTAAAGTTCAGTAATGGTATGCGGAATGACACGGCGGTAGCAAACCTGCTTGTCTTCCTTATTGTCGCTGATGATTTGGTGGAGGGTATTGAAGGCCACGCGTCCCAGCTTGATGGCGTGGACATCGACATAGGCTTCAATATCCAATTTTGGTTTGACAGAGTCAAAGGAGATGATAGGGAGTTTTGTACCGACTTCGTTGAGGTATTTGACAATCCCTTCTGCCACCATGGTATCGGTTGTGACGATAGCATCAATATCTTGTTTGAGTAATTTTTTTGAAATCTTGTAGGAACTGTCTTCCAATAGGAAACCAGACACAAACTTGACCTTGTTTTCATCAAGAGGGATATTATGAGATTTGAGGGCGTTTTTATAGCCAGTATAGCGGTCTTGGGAAACGACTAATTCCCTGTTCCCAGCGACAAAGGCAATATTCTTGTAGCCCTTATTGATAAAGTAATTGGTCGCTTCAAATCCAGCCTGGATATTGTCATTGTCGACTAGGGAGATAAATGGAGAATCTGCCTTACCGAGAATGAGGAAGGGAAACTTATGCTGAATGGCTAACTGGACCAGTGGGTCATCTGGCTTGGAATAAAGGAAAATTAGACCATCAACTCGTTTTCCGTAGACCATCTGAGAAATAGCTTCCAATCGCTGCTCTTCATTTTTTCCCGTAGAAATTTGAATCGCATAATTGTGGTCAGCAGCCACCTGTGAAATGCCACGCAGGGCTGTTGGGAAGAAAGGGTTTTGGTAGAAGATATCAGAATCTTCAGGAAGTATCAAGCCAATCACTTGTGTGTAGCTGGAAACCAGACTACGAGCATTGAGATTTGGGTGGTAGTTAAGGTCCGCCATAGCCTTTCTAACTAGGTCTTTGGTTTTTTGACTAATAGAAGAGCTGTTTTGGATGACGCGGGTCACCGTAGACGGCGACACACCAGCCAGTTTGGCTACGTCCTTGATGGTAGCGCGCATGGGAACCTCCTAATTGTCATCTCTAAATTTGGTTTTGAAAAATACCCACAAGAGACAGAGGACAAAGAGGATATTTTGAATGGTTAAGATAGTTGTTACAGGCTGACCAAAGAGTCCAATCAAGCAGGCAATCAGACTTGGCACACCCAGGCAATTCAGGGCGAAGTTATAGCACTCCTTGAAGGTTTCAAAGTGGAAGAAACGAGATTTCTTGGTCAGATAGAGAAAGAGACTGGCCCCCAAGAGGATAAAGAGTAGATTGGCTGCCAAGATAAAGCTTGATACCAGGCTGATACCCAGCCCAATCAAAGCCTTGTTTGCCTGGTACCAATTTTTAGAGATGGCCTTGGTTAGCTTTTCCTTACTAGAAAAATCATCGGCGGTCATGCCAGTGTAACCCAGCTCAGCCAAGGTATCGCTGCCCTTGCGAATGGTCAGCATGTCCTGGCCAAATTGATAGGAAAAATCCGAGCTCTGGCTGACTTGATTGCCAAAGGTGATTTGGTCTGAAATGCCCTGTCCTGTGTAGGTCAATTGATTGTTTTCCAGCTGGCTATGTTGCTGTAAATCCTCGACCACCTGGTCTGTCAGTGGTGCATAAACACCCTCGACAAAATTGTCCAAAGGATAGCTTTCTAGACTCAAGGTCTGTAAGGAAGTCGGCAGGACCAAGAGGGCCACCAAAAAGACGGTGGTAAAGAGACGCTGCCAGAGAGTCAGCAAGCGACGGTTATCAAACATTTTCCGAGCAGAGAAAATACTGGAAAAATAAGAAAATGGATAGGGCAGCATGGAGTGTCCTTTCTAGGAAGAAGTGTCTATGGTTGAGTCTGTATCTGAACAGCCTTGGTTTCTCGATCAAGTCAAGGCAAAGGATATGACCGAAAAAGGGAAAAGGTGGGATAAGGTACTACCCCTTATCACCACCGCTAGTTAAACCAGATACAAAGTTCTTTTGTAGGAAGAAGAATAGAATACTGATTGGGAGGGCGATGAGAACAGCCCCTGCTGCAAAATAGGCAACCTTGAGGTTTTTCACATCTGAGATGAAGGTTTGCAGACCAACGGCAACAGTATAGAATTCTTTTTCACGAAGCAAGAATTTGGAGAGGATGTAATCTCCAAATGGTCCCATGAAGGCCCAGAGTGCTTGTACGGCAATCATTGGGCGTACCAATGGCAGAACGATTTGCCAGAAACGTCTGAAGTGACCAGCACCGTCCAGTTTTGCAGATTCATCCAGAGAGATTGGCACTGTATCGAAGTAGCCTTTCATGAGCCAAGCGTTCATCGGGATACCACCACCAACATAGAGGAAGATGAGGAACCAGCTTTGGTTGAGTGCATTGAGCATGAGGGCCATAACGAAGAAGGCTGTCAGAGCGGCCATGGTTGGCACCATTTGAATAATCAGGAAGAAGACCAAACTCTGCTTACGAGCGATGAAATTATAGCGACTGTAAGCGTATCCCGCTAGTACCACTATACTGGTTTGGATAAGCATTGTCAAAACCGCGATAATCAGCGTGTTGAGGTACCAGGTACCGTAGAGAGTTTCGGTAAAGAGTCCCTTGAAATTGTCCAAGGTAAGTGCTATCGGTTCTAACTTGAAGGCTACCACGTTCCCTGATTTAAAGGCAGACATAATGGTAATCAAGAGAGGATAGATGATAATAATAGACAGGGCAATCAGATAGAGATAGGTCAGGGTTTGCCCTAGTTTGCGTTTGAAACTTACTGACATTTTCATCTTATACATCCTCCATTTCAAAAGCATTTAATTTCTTGAAGGCAATCATGGAAATACTGATGACAATCATGGAAATAATCAAGGTTACGGCAGCCGCCATTGAGTATTGTGGAGCTGTACCTGTGGTCAATTTGTAAATCCAAGAAATCAAGATATCGGTTGAACCAGCACCACCACCGACACTACCAGGACCACCATTGTTAAAGAGATAGATGATCGAGAAGTTGTTGAAGTTGAAGGTGTACTGACTGATCAGAGTAGGAGCAGCCACTGCCAAGATCATTGGCAAGGTAATGCTACGGAATTTTTGAATGGCACTTGCACCATCAATGTAGGCAGCCTCGTACAAATCGTTTGGAATAGATTGCAAAATACCCAAGGTCAAGACATAGATATAAGGGAAACCAAGCCAGGCCTGCATCATGATCAGGGCTACTTTTGTCCAAAACGGATCGGTCTTCCACGGAATCAGGAAATTATCGATAAATGGCAAGAATTTGCTGAGGAAAGGCAAGACCTGAGTGTTGATAGCGCCGACACTATCGTTGAACATGTTACTGAAGGTCAAGATAGTCACAAAGGCAGGTACTGCCCAAGGGAGCAAGAAGATAACACCGAAGATGCGTTTGCCCTTGATAAATGGCTGGTTGGCAACGATAGCCGTAAAGATACCAATGACAATCTGTGCTGTTGATGCTGCCAGAGCCCAGATAATGGTCCAACCAAGGACAGAACCGAAGGCGGCACGGAAGGTGCTGAGTTTCCAAATATTGCTAAAGTTGGTAAAGCCAATCCAGTCTAGAAGAGCACCTGGTGGCAGGTGTTGGAAGTCGTAGTTGGTAAAGGCGATGAAAAGAGTCACCACAACCGGGAAGATGATAGCAAAGGTCATGGCAATGTAAGACGGAATAATCAAGAGATAGGGGAAACCATTCTCATAGATGCCTTTGATCATGTCCTGCAGGCTTGTCGCTACTGGTAGACCAGCATTCCAGCGTTTGGCTGTAGAGTGGGCATCCTTTAGGTTTAGGGCGTAGAAAGCAAGATAGACAACTGTAATGATGAGGTGGAAGGAACCACGGATCAACATGAAGAGGGAGTTGTCACGGCCGCGTTGGCTACCAAGGGTAATCAAGTTTCCAATTTCTCCACCTGCTATTGCAATGAAGTAGACTAGAAAAGCGGCAGTTACACCCAGGAAGATGTAGCCTTTGGCTTTCTGCTTGTTGTAAATCTGTCCCAGTCCAGGAAGGAGGGACATCAGGAGGGCTTTGGTTGGGTTTTGTTTCATATCATAGTCTCCTTAGGTGTTATGGTTATTTGACAGAAGAACCGAGTGCTTCAGTCCTTTTGTGAAACAACCATTACTGGTTATTTCTAACAAAAAAGTGGGGCTAGGCCGCTTGCCCAGCCCTACTTCTATGGTTGATTAGTTGCTGTATTTTTGAGCGATTGTATCTTCAATCAATTTCACAGCGTCAGTTGCAGCTGTTTTAGCGTCTTTTGCACCGCTTGCTGCTTCGAAGAGCATGTTAGCAGCTGGTTCCCAAACTGTGCTCATTTCTGAGATGTTTGGCATTGGTTGAGCTGATGCGAATTGGTTGATAACCGCTGTAGTCAACTCATCGTTTTTGCCAACTGCGTATTCACGAGCTTCTGTGTTAGCAGGAATTTCGTTGGTTGCATCGTAGAAGGCTTTTTGTTGGTCAGTTGATGTCAAGAAATCAACGAGTTTTTGTGCCAATTCAGGGTTTTTAGAACCTGAAGGAACGATCCAAGCTTTACCACCACCGAATGCAGTGTACTGTTTGCCGTCAGCAAGAGTTGGGATAGTTGCTACACCGTAATTGAGGCCTGCGTCTTTGTAAGATGCTGCTTTCCAAGGACCTTCGATGATTGCTGCTGCCTTACCGTCTGTGAATTGTGTGTTGATCAAGTTATTAGCAGCTGAACTGTCTTGGAGACCTTGAGGCCATTTTTCATACCAAGTTTTAGCGTATTCAATCGCCTTGATAGCACCGTCGTTAGCCAAACCGATGTCTTTTGGATCCGTACCGTTAGCACCAAATACATAACCGCCGTAACCGCCAAGCAAACCGTAAGTGTAGTAGAAGTTTGTCCAGTCAGCTAGGAAGGCAGTTGTTTTACCATCTTCCCCTTCAAAAGCGTACTTGCTGTCTTCTGCCAATTTTTCAAGATCCGCAAAGGTTTTTGGAGCTTCTGACAAGAGGTCTTTGTTATAGTAAAGAACCAATGTCTCGATAACAGCTGGTGATCCGTAAACCTTACCACCGTTGCTTACAAGTGCTTTAGTCGTATCGTCTGTCTTGCTAGTGTCAGCCAATGTCAACTCAGACAATTGACCTTCTGAACCAAGGCTACCTACGCGGTCGTATGGTGCCATCATGACGTCTGGAGCCGAACCAGATTGGTTGTCCAATGAAAGGTTGTCAAGACCTGTGAGGGCATCACCTGTTTTAACTGTAACGGTTACACCATTTTCTTCTTCAAAGGCAGCTTTGGCTTCGTTAATGTAGCTTTCGTACTGACCTTCAACGTAGATGGTCAATTCTTTTCCTGCTTCAGCAGAATCAGATGAGCTTGACGAGCTTGAATTTGAACAAGCAGCCAAAACAGCAGTTGATGCAGCGAGAAGAGCAACGCTCTTGAGCAAATTGAGTTTCATATTATTCCCTCCAAGAATAAAGTTTTGATGTTATCGCTTGCTTGTGCAAACGATTTCCTAACGTGAATTAATTATACACCATTATAAAAACGTTTGCAAGCGTTTTTATAAAAATTTTTAAAATTTTTTTCTGCTAATGAATTCAGCACAGAAAAAGTCTTTTATTATCACTCTTTAGAGTTCGAAGCTAGTGATTTATTGAGCAAATTTTCATAGGAATTTTTGAAAGAACTTGATTTGTTACCGTTTACATAGTATAATAGATGGCAAGCAATCGTTTGCGCCCTGACGCAGATAACCATTCATTATAAAGGAGAAAAATATGAAAGTGAGACAAAGTGGAGTACTCATGCACATTTCATCATTGCCAGGTGCCTATGGCATCGGCTCCATGGGGAAATCAGCCTATGAATTTGTAGACTTTTTGGTACGAACCAAGCAACGTTACTGGCAGATTTTGCCATTGGGAACCACCAGTTACGGTGATTCTCCCTATCAATCATTTTCAGCCTTTGCAGGGAATACGCACTTTATTGACTTGGACCTACTGATTGAAGAGGGCTGGTTGACAGAGAAAGATGTGCAGGGTATTGACTTTGGTCAGAGTGCAAAAGAAGTAGATTATGCCAAAGTTTTTACTGCCCGCCGTCCGATTTTGGAGCAGGTTGTTGCCAGTATGAAAGAGGCTGGTTTGCCACAAGACTATTGGAATTTCTTGGGTGAAAATGATTTTTGGATCCATACTTTTGCAGAATATATGGCTATCAAGGAGCATTTTGACAACAAGTCCTGGATTGATTGGGAGGATCAGGGAGCACGTTTGCGCTACTATGATACCTTGGAATACTACCGTCATCTCTTGGTGGAGCGCATCGATTACCACCGCATCACCCAGTATTTATTCTTTAAGCAGTGGCAGGCTTTGAAGGCTTATGCCAATGCCAAAGGAATTGAGTTTGTTGGGGATATGCCCATTTATATCTCGGCAGATTCTGCTGATATGTGGGCCAATCCACATTTCTTTAAGACGGACGAAGAAGGGAAACCGAGCGTAGTTGCGGGTTGTCCACCAGATGCCTTTTCAGAAATCGGTCAGCTTTGGGGCAATCCGATTTACGATTGGGAGGCCATGAAAGCAGATGGTTTTACTTGGTGGGTTGCTCGTCTGCGCGAATCCTTTAAAATCTACGATATGGTCCGCATCGACCACTTTATCGGCTTTGCCTCTTTCTGGGAAATTCCTGCGGGTGAAGAAACGGCTGTCAACGGCTATCGTGTTGAGGCGCCGGGCTTTGAATTGTTCGATACCATAAAACGCGAGCTGGGCGATTTGAATATCATCGCGGAAGATTTGGGCTCTGTCACAGATAAGGTGATTCAATTACGCGATTGGACTGGTTTCCCGGGCATGAAGGTCATCCAATTTGCCTTCGATCCAAACAGAGACAGCATTGAAATGCCTCATAATCATACCAATAATGTGGTTGCCTACACAGGAACACATGATAATGATACGATTATGGGCTGGTATGAGAAGGATACGACGGCTGAGACGCGGGCCTTTTTGGACAAATACAGCAACCGAAGAGAGGATGAAACGATTACACATGCCCTCTTCCGCTTGCTCTATGGTTCACCAGCCTTTATGGCCGTTGTGACCATGCAGGATTTGCTGGGGCTGGATAGCTCGGCACGGATGAATTTGCCCAATACGCTAGGTAGAAACTGGACTTGGCGCATGGAAGGAGGTCAGTTGACCGATGCCATTGAGGCTGAATTGCTGGATTTGACAGAAACCTACCGTCGGGTCAATGTGGCTTTGGTGAGTCCAAAAGATAGTGAAGAAGACTAAAACATACTAAGATTAGTAGTGAGGAAATCTCCGACGGGAGAGAGTACTCACTACTTTTTTCATTCTCAAGATGAT
>NZ_JBIMJQ010000030.1:0-21422 GCF_043674215.1 Streptococcus sp. A22 | reverse complement strand
AACGGGAAGTAGCTCAGCTTGGTAGAGTACTTGGTTTGGGACCAAGGTGTCGCAGGTTCGAATCCTGTCTTCCCGATATTATTTTGGCGGTGTAGCTCAGCTGGCTAGAGCGTCCGGTTCATACCCGGGAGGTCGGGGGTTCGATCCCCTTCGCCGCTATTTTTATCTTGTTTGCTGGACCTTTAGCTCAGCTGGTTAGAGCTCTCGGCTCATAACCGAGCGGTCGTAGGTTCAAGTCCTACAAGGTCCATATTCATGGAGGATTACCCAAGTCCGGCTGAAGGGAACGGTCTTGAAAACCGTCAGGCGTGTAAAAGCGTGCGTGGGTTCGAATCCCACATCCTCCTTTTGGCTCGGTAGCTCAGTTGGTAGAGCAATGGATTGAAGCTCCATGTGTCGGCGGTTCGATTCCGTCTCGCGCCATTACCCAAGATCATCTTGGGCGCGTAGCTCAGATGGTTAGAGCGCACGCCTGATAAGCGTGAGGTCGGTGGTTCGATTCCACTCGTGCCCATTTCATTCGTTATTAAGGAGAATTACTCAAGAGGCTGAAGAGGACGGTTTGCTAAATCGTTAGGTCGGGTAACTGGCGCAAGGGTTCGAATCCCTTATTCTCCGTAGTAAAGAGATATCGTTAGATAATCTCTTTTTATTTTACACAAATTGGGTGACAGTCATGAATAAATTTTTTCGCTATCTCTTATACGCTCTTTCAGTTGTAATTATGTCGTTCTCTTTGCTTTTTCTTTCGACGAGGGTCAATATAGTTAACGGATTTTCAGTCGTTACTAATGGACTTTCAACTGTTCATGGGTTTGTTGGTTGGCCTTTTCAATCCTTAACGCGACAGAAGAATATTGTAGAAGACTTATTTGCCAGTTACGATGAAAATAGTGACCTTAAGTCTTCAATTATGGCACTTGGGAATGTTCAATCACAGAATGAAAGTTTGGTGAAAGAAAACGAAAACTTGAGAAAGAATCTTGCTATGAAGGAGGAGTATTCTAGCTTAGATTTTACAGCTGCTATGGTTGTTTCTCGTTCGCCAATGGCTTGGAACCAGACCCTAACGGTCGATATGGGGGAAAATGATGGAATAACCTTAAACAGTTTGGTATTGTCAAATAATGGTTTGATTGGTTTTGTTTCAGATATGACGTCGACTAGTTCAGTAGTTTCCTTGTTTACGAATGACTCTTTTGAGTTAAAAGTGCCCGTCAAGATTATTCTGGGATCTGATTCGGTTTATGGTATTCTATCTGGTTATGATGTTGAATCAAATAGCTTTATCATTTCGCAGTTGAATGAAGAAAGGGAGATAAAGGTAGGGAGTCAGGTGGTAACTAGCGATTTTGGTGGAACTGTGCCGGCAAATCTGCCAGTGGGGAAGGTTCAGTCTGTGCAGGAAAATGCAAGTAGCAGTGAAAAGTCTGTATTTGTCTCACCTGCGGCTGATTTTTCCAATCTATATTCGGTGTTAATGGTTGGTAAATAATATGAGAAATAAATGGTTTCCTATTCTACTCCTAAGTTTATCTGTGCTTATTTTTCTATTGGATGGGCAACTAGCCCTCTTGTATACAAATTTTTTACCGGGATTTTTGTCAGCGAGTTCCTATCTTCTTTTTTTCTATGCCTTGTATGTTAGTTTGCAATGTCGTTTTTCTCAGTCAGTTCTTCCAGTGGCCATTTTAGGTTTTCTTTTTGATATTTATTACTTAGATCTTATTGGCGTGGCTACGGTATTATTCCCAGTTCTCTTGTATTTCGTTTATTATTTTAGTGATAAGTTACCTTGGAAATTTGGGACCTTGCTTATGATACAGTTTGTCATGATTTTCTTTTTTGAAATGATTGGCTTTCTTTTGGCACGAGTATTTAGCTTATCTCATCTGTCTATTTTCATTTTTCTCTTCTATCATTTACTTCCAACTCTGATTATCAATACTCTGATTTTTATTTTTATTTATCCATGGCTAGGCCGATTTTTTGCCATCACAGTTAAGACATAAAAGTGTAATAAACGCGTAATATTAGGGCGCATTTTTTGTGATAGAATAATAGAAGTCAGAAAGTATAGAGGAGTATCTTGCAATATGAAGAAACAAGTAATTGCTACACTATTTTTGAGCACAATCGTTCTTTCTCAAGTAGGTAATGTAGCGACAATCAGTGCAAATGATACTGATAGTAAAATTGCAGCTCAAGATGAGAAAATAAATTCAATTGCCGCTCAACAAGCTTCAGCACAAGCAGAGGTTGAAGCACTTCAAGGAAAAGTTAATGCCATCTATGCAGAACAGGATGCATTGAACGCAGAAAATGAACGGTTAGAAGAAGAATCTGCTCAATTGAGCGCTGAAATTGAGCGCCTGTCTGCGGATATTGTTTCACGTGATGGTGTCTTAAAAGAGCAAGCTCGTAGTGCTCAAGTAAATGGTTCTGCAACTAGCTATATCAATACTGTATTGGATTCAAAATCGCTCGTTGATGCAGTATCTCGTGTTAACGCTATGCGTGAAATTGTTTCGGCAAACAAACGTATGTTGGAACAACAAAAATTAGATAAAGAAGCTATTGAAGAAAAACAAATCGCTAACCAAGAAGCGATTAACGTTGTATATGCTAACAAGCAAAAATTAGAAGATACAGCGGTTGAGTTGAAAACACAAGAAGCATCTTTGAAAGCAGCTCAATTGAACTTGGCTGCTGAAAAAGCAACTGCTGAAAATGAAAAAGCATCTTTGCTTGCTCAAAAAGCAGCTGCTGAAGAAGCAGCGCGTAAGGCGGCTGAAGAGCAAGCAGCTTATCAGGCTCGTCAAGCTGAGCTTGCGGCTAAACAAAGACAGGCTGTAGCGCCAGTTATTTCTAATACTGTTGCAGCTGCGACTCCTGCGGTAGAGACGCCAGCTCAAGCACAGGCAGCTACATCAGCTCCTGCTCCAGCAGTTGCGGCAGCTACACCGGCTGCTGAAGCGACAACGGTTGCCACACCAGTTGTTACTTACTCTGCAGGTAATACTTATCCTGTAGGTGAATGTACATGGGGTGTTAAACAGATTGCTCCTTGGGTAGGAAACTACTGGGGTAATGGTGGTCAATGGCTTGGTTCTGCAGCGGCAGCTGGTTTCAGAACTGGTTCGACACCACAAGTTGGCGCAGTTGCAGTATGGACCAATTCTTACTATGGTCACGTTGCAGTAGTAACGGCTGTAAATGGATCTGAAATTCAGGTAATGGAATCAAACTTTAACGGTAATCGTTATGTAAGTAATTTCCGTGGCTGGTTTAATGCTAGCTCCTCAGGAATTGCTGGCTACATTTATCCAAATTAAAATTTCATAGGACGTCTATTGGAGGCGTTCTATTTTTATTTGAAAAATGGAGAAAAAAGGTTTAAAATAGATAAGTAGAAATTTTTAGGAGGCAGTCATGGCGTTTTCTGACTTAATGTTGTTTGCTTTATCATCCAATCAAAAGCTTGCAGCTGAAGTAGCAAAAGAAATGGGAATTCCCTTAGGGAAGTCAAGTGTTCGTCAATTTTCTGATGGTGAAATCCAGGTAAATATCGAAGAATCGATTCGTGGTAGCCATGTGTACATCCTTCAATCAACAAGTTCTCCTGTAAATGATAACTTGATGGAGATTTTAATTATGGTAGATGCCTTGAAGAGGGCCTCTGCTGAATCAGTTAACGTTGTGATGCCATACTATGGTTATGCACGCCAGGACCGTAAGGCTCGTTCTCGTGAGCCAATTACGTCAAAACTAGTAGCTAATATGCTAGAGACCGCAGGTGTAAATCGTCTCTTGACCATTGATCTCCATGCGGCACAAATTCAAGGTTTCTTTGATATTCCGGTCGACCATTTGATGGGTGCGCCTTTGATTGCAGATTATTTTGAGCGTCGTGGCATGATGGGAGATGGTTATGTGGTTGTATCTCCAGACCATGGTGGTGTGACCCGTGCACGGAAGTTGGCTCAATTCTTGAAAACACCGATTGCCATTATTGATAAGCGCCGTAGTGTCGATAAGATGAATACTTCTGAGGTTATGAATATCATCGGTGATATTAAGGGCAAGACCTGTATCTTGATTGATGATATGATTGATACGGCAGGAACAATTTGCCATGCGGCAGATGCTCTGGCCGAAGCTGGTGCAACAGCTGTCTATGCATCTTGTACCCACCCTGTCTTGTCTGGACCTGCTATGGATAATATCAGTAAGTCAGCCATAGAGAAACTGGTTGTCTTGGATACCATTGAGATTCCACAAGACCGTTTGATTGATAAGATTGAGCAGATTTCTATAGCGCATTTGTTGGCGGAAGCGATTATTCGTATCCATGAAAAACGTCCGCTGTCACCGCTGTTTGAATCACATAAAAGATAATGAGGGTAAAGGGGAGCGCAAGCTTCTCTTCTTTTTTTCTGTTCATTCTGCTGGAAATGTATTATAATAAACCTATATCTTTTTGAGGTGAATGTATGGATTTATTAGATCGTTTTAATAAAAATCTCAATCGAATTGAAGTGTCTATGATTCGTCAGTTTGATCAGTCGATTTCTCATATTCCTGGAGTTTTGAAATTAACGCTGGGCGAGCCTGATTTTACGACGCCAGACCATGTCAAGGAAGCGGCCAAAGCGGCCATTGATGACAACAAGAGTTATTATACTGGTATGGCAGGTCTTTTGGAATTGCGTCAGGCGGCAGCGGAATTTGTATTTGAAAAGTACAATCTGTCCTATAATCCAGAAACAGAAATCCTGTCAACTATTGGAGCGACAGAGGCTTTGTCGGCTAGCTTGGTGGCTATCTTAGAAGCTGGAGATACGGTGCTCTTGCCTGCGCCAGCTTATCCTGGTTATGAGCCGATTGTTAATATGGTCGGGGCAGATATTGTGGAAATTGATACGACGGCCAATGATTTTGTATTGACACCAGAGATGCTGGAACAAGCCATTATCGAGCAGGGAGACAAGCTCAAGGCGGTCATTCTCAACTATCCTGCTAATCCGACTGGTGTGACCTATTCACGTGAACAGATTGCGGCCTTTGCGGACGTTTTGCGCAAATACCCAATCTTTGTCTTGTCTGATGAGGTTTATGCTGAATTGACCTACACAGGTCAGCCTCATACGTCTATTGCGGAGTTTTTGCCTGAGCAGACCATTCTCATTCAAGGTCTGTCCAAATCCCATGCTATGACGGGATGGCGGATTGGTTTAATCATGAGTCAGGCGCCGATTATTGCGCAAATTATCAAGAGCCACCAGTACTTGGTGACAGCGGCATCGACAGCTATGCAGTACGGCGCAGTTGAGGCTTTGAAAAATGGTAAGGATGATGCTCTACCGATGCGGGCGGAGTACATCAAGCGTCGGGATTATATTATCGAGAAGATGACGGAGTTGGGCTTTAAGATTATCAAGCCAGATGGCGCCTTTTACATTTTTGCGAAAATTCCTGCGGGCTATAGTCAAGATTCCTTTAGCTTCTTACAGGAATTTGCCCAGAAAAAGGCGGTGGCCTTTATTCCGGGTGCGGCTTTCGGTCAATATGGTGAGGGCTATGTGCGGATTTCCTATGCAGCCAGCATGGAGTCTATCCAAATAGCCATGGTCCGTCTAAAAGAGTTTTTAGAAGAAAATGGAGCGAATTGAGACAAGGGGATTAGTCCTTTATAATCGCAATTACCGAGAAGACGACAAGTTGGTCAAGATTTTTACGGAACAGGCTGGCAAGCGGATGTTTTTCGTGAAACATGCCTCTAAGTCCAAGTTGGTTGCGGCTATTCAGCCCTTGACCTATGCGGATTTTATTGTCAAAATCAATGAAGAGGGTCTGTGCTACATCGAGGATTTTCATCAGGTTCAGCCCTTCAAGGAAATCAATGGGGATATTTTCAAGCTCAGCTACGCAACTTATTTGATGGCCTTGGCGGATGCTGCCTTGCAGGATAGGGTTCATGATGCGCCGCTCTTTGCCTTTTTGGTTAAGACTTTGGATTTGATGGAATCGGGCTTGGACTATGAGATTTTGACCAATATTTTTGAAATTCAACTGCTGGAGCGGTTTGGTATTGGGCTTAATTTTCACGAGTGTGCTTTTTGTCACCGAGTTGGCCTGCCTTTTGACTATTCCTATCAATACAGTGGCGTTCTCTGTCCGCAACATTACCATAAGGATGAACGAAGGGCTCATCTTGACCCCAATGTACCCTACTTGCTGGACCAATTTCAGGCCATTTCTTTTGATGATTTAGAAACCATTTCGATCAAGCCGGACATGAAACGGAAGCTGCGGCTCTTTATCGACCAGCTCTATGAGGAATATGTCGGTATTCACTTGAAGTCCAAGAAATTTATCGATGATTTGTCGTCTTGGGGGCAGATTATGAAGAAAGAAAATGAGGAAAACGAATGAAACGTATTGCAATTGATGCTATGGGTGGGGACCATGCCCCTCAGGCGGTCATTGAAGGGGTTAATCAGGCCCTCAAGGAATTTTCGGATATTGAAATTCAGCTCTATGGGGATGAGGATAAAATCAAGCCCTATTTGACAGCGTCGGAGCGAGTGACCATTATCCATACGGATGAGAAAATCAATTCGGATGATGAACCAGTTCGAGCTATTCGCCGCAAGAAAAACTCTTCTATGGTTTTGGCGACTCAGGCTGTTAAGGATGGGCAGGCGGATGCAGTGCTATCAGCTGGAAATACGGGGGCTCTTCTGGCGGCAGGTGTCTTTGTTGTCGGTCGTATTAAGAATATTGATCGTCCCGGACTCATGTCCACTCTGCCGACTATGGATGGCAAGGGCTTTGATATGATGGATTTGGGGGCCAATGCAGAAAATACAGCTCATCACCTCTATCAGTATGGTATTCTTGGCTCATTTTATGCGGAGCATGTGCGTGGGGTCAAGAATCCGCGCGTGGCTCTCTTGAACAATGGTACGGAGGAAACCAAGGGAACACCTGTGCATCAAGAGGCTTTTGCTCTTCTCAGTCAGGAACCGTCTATCAACTTTATCGGCAATGTGGAGGCGCGTGAGTTGCTCAACGGCGTTGCTGATGTGGTTGTGACCGATGGTTTCACGGGAAACGCTGTGTTGAAAACAGTTGAAGGAACGGCTAAGTCTATCGTCGGTCAGTTGACAGGTGCTATCAAATCAGGTAGTTTCCTAGCCAAAATCGGTGGTCTCTTGCTCAAACCGACCTTGAAGAAGGCTCTAGGAGCCTTGGATTACAAGACGGCAGGCGGCGCAGTCTTATTGGGACTCAAAGCTCCGGTTATTAAAGCGCACGGGTCTAGCGATGCAACAGCTATTTTCTATACGATAAAGCAGGTTCGTCAGATTTTGGATGCTAATATAGTAGAAAAATCAGTGGCCAAATTTTCACCAGTGGAGAACAATCATGACTAGAGAGCAAGTTTATCAGAAGATTGTGGAGATGATTCAAGAGGAGAAGGGAGAGGACTTTCTTGTCCAGCCTGATTCTTCTTTGACGGACAATATTGCCCAAGATTCGGTTGAGGTCATGGAATTTGTTCTTAATTTGGAAGACGAGTTTGGTGTCGATGTTCCAGATGCTGCGATTGAGCGCTTTGAAACATTAGCAGATATTGTGGATTTTATTTGGAGTCAATTGAAAGAACGTTCGTAGATTACGGGCGTTTTTCTTTTTATTCGATAGTATTTTAGACTTTTAATTGTTAACACGAATATTATGTGATAGAATAAACGAAAAGACTAGAATATTTTATGAAAGGCGAACATTTTAATGAAAACAGACCTTCTCTATTCAGGAAAAGCTAAAGATATCTACGCTACAGTTGATAGTGACCAGATTGTTGCGGTTTACAAGGACCAGGCGACGGCTTTTAATGGTGGTAAGAAAGAGCAGATTGTTGGAAAAGGGCGACTTAATAATCTGATTTCATCCTTGATTTTTGAAAAGTTGAATGAAGCTGGAGTCAAGACGCATTTTATCAAACGTTTGTCAGATTCAGAGCAATTGAATAGAAAAGTGGAGATTATTCCGCTGGAGGTGGTTTTGCGAAATGTGACCGCTGGTTCTTTTTCAAAACGTTTTGGGGTAGAAGAAGGAATTACATTAGTTACTCCAATCGTGGAATTTTACTATAAAAAAGATGAGTTAGACGATCCTTTTATAAACGATGAACATATTGCTTTTCTTAATCTAGCTAGTTCAGAAGAAATTGCCTATATCAAGGAAGAAACGCGTCGTATCAATAGTTTCTTGAAGGACTTGTTTGCTCAGATTGGGTTGACTTTGGTGGATTTCAAGCTAGAATTTGGGATTGACTCTTCTGGTCAGATTGTATTGGCGGATGAGTTTTCTCCGGATAATTGTCGTCTATGGGATGCGGATGGCAACCATCTGGACAAGGATGTTTTTCGTCGGGGTCTCGGGGATTTGACCGAGGTTTACGAGGTCGTATTGGCAAAGTTACAGGAAGTGAAATAAGGATTGGAAAAAATGGCGAAGCGGATTTTTGTTGAGAAGAAGGCGGATTTTCAGATTAAGGCGGAGGCTCTTCGCAAGGAGTTGACTCATAATTTACAGTTGACAAGTTTGACGAGTGTACGTCTGGTGCAGGTTTACGATGTTTTCAATCTTGAGGAGGACTTGCTGGAGCAGGCCATCAAGCATATCTTTACGGAGCAGGTGACGGACAAGGTCTTGTCGGAAGCGGAACTGGGCTTGGAAGACGCGGTTTATTTTGCTATTGAGGCTTTGCCTGGTCAGTTTGACCAGCGGGCTGCAAGCAGTCTAGAGGCCCTTCTCTTGTTGGGCAGTCGCCAGGAGGTGCGTGTCAATACTGGTCAGCTCTATATCTTGAACGGTGATGTGCAGGAAGAAGAGTTGGTTGCTATCAAGAACTATTTGCTCAATCCTGTGGATTCGCGTTTCAAGGATTTGGATGCTCCTTTGGTGGCTCAGGAGTTTTCGGTGTCAGATACGACTATTCCGACCTTGGACTTTTTTGTAGGCTATGGGGCGGAGGAGTTTGCGACTTACAAGCGTGAGGCTGGTTTGGCCATGGAAGTGGAAGACCTGCTTTTCATTCAGGACTATTTCAAGTCAATCGGTCGTGTGCCAACCGAAACAGAGCTCAAGGTTTTGGATACCTATTGGAGTGACCACTGCCGTCATACGACATTTGAGACAGAACTTAGGTCTATTGACTTTTCAGCTTCAAAATTCCACAAGCAATTGCAGGCGACTTATGACAAGTACCTGGCGATGCGGACAGAATTAGGTCGGACAGATAAGCCACAGACGCTTATGGATATGGCGACGATTTTTGGTCGTTATGAGCGGGCCAATGGCCGTCTGGATGATATGGAAGTGTCAGATGAAATCAATGCCTGCTCGGTAGAAATTGAAGTGGATGTAGATGGAGTAAAAGAGCCATGGCTCCTCATGTTCAAAAATGAAACCCACAATCACCCAACAGAAATCGAACCTTTCGGTGGTGCCGCAACCTGTATCGGTGGAGCCATTCGTGATCCTTTGTCAGGTCGTTCCTATGTTTATCAGGCCATGCGAATTTCAGGTGCAGGTGATATTACCCAACCTCTGACAGCTACTCGCTCAGGGAAATTGCCACAGCAAATCATTTCAAAAACAGCGGCGCATGGTTATTCTTCATACGGAAACCAAATTGGTCTGGCGACCACCTATGTACGTGAGTATTTCCACCCAGGCTTTGTCGCAAAACGTATGGAGTTGGGTGCCGTAGTCGGTGCAGCTCCTAAGGAAAATGTGGTCCGTGAAAAACCAGTCGCAGGCGATGTGGTCATCTTGTTAGGGGGTAAAACAGGTCGAGATGGTATCGGTGGGGCAACAGGCTCTTCCAAAGTGCAGACGGTTGAGTCTGTGGAAACGGCTGGAGCGGAAGTCCAAAAAGGAAATGCCATTGAAGAACGCAAAATTCAGCGTTTGTTCCGTAATGGTGACGTGACTCGCTTGATTAAAAAATCCAATGACTTCGGTGCAGGCGGTGTCTGCGTAGCTATTGGAGAACTGGCAGACGGTCTTGAAATTGATTTGGATAAGGTTCCACTCAAGTATGCAGGCTTGAACGGAACGGAAATTGCCATTTCTGAATCACAAGAGCGGATGAGCGTCGTTGTCCGTCCAGAGGACGTAGACACCTTTATCGTAGCCTGCCGTGAGGAAAATATCCATGCGGTTGTCGTAGCCAAAGTGACTGAAAAACCAAACCTAGTCATGACTTGGAATGGCCAAACTATTGTTGATTTGGAGCGTTCCTTCCTAGATACCAATGGTGTGCGCGTGGTGGTGGATGCCAAGGTAGTTGACAGCCCTGTCCAGCTACCAGAAACACGCACAACATCTGCCGAAACACTACAAGAGGACTTGAAAAACCTTCTATCAGACCTCAACCATGCTAGTCAGAAAGGTTTGCAGACGATTTTTGACTCATCTATTGGTCGCACAACCGTCAACCACCCACTCGGAGGTCGTCACCAGTTGACTCCGACAGAAAGTTCTGTGCAGAAGTTGCCTGTACAACATGGTGTGACGACAACGGCTTCTGTCATGGCTCAGGGCTATCATCCTTATTTGGCAGAATGGTCTCCTTATCATGCCGCAGCCTACGCGGTCATTGAAGCGACAGCACGCTTGGTGGCAACAGGGGCTAACTGGTCCAAGGCTCGCTTCTCCTATCAGGAGTATTTCCAACGCATGGACAAGCAGGCAGAGCGTTTTGGTCAGCCAGTAGCGGCTCTGCTCGGCTCTATCGAGGCTCAGATTCAGCTTGGCCTGCCATCTATCGGTGGCAAGGATTCCATGTCTGGTACCTTTGAGGACTTGACCGTTCCGCCGACCCTGGTTGCCTTTGGCGTGACCACGGCAGACAGCCGCAGGGTCCTCTCGCCAGAGTTCAAGGCGGCTGGTGAGCACATTTACTACTTACCAGGTCAAATTTTGTCCGAAGATATTGATTTTGCCCTGATCAAGTCTAATTTTGAGGCTTTTGAAAAATGGCAGAGCGATTATGCGATTACGGCTGCTAGTGCAGTCAAGTATGGTGGTGTTCTAGAAAGCCTAGCTCTTATGTCCTTTGGTAACCAGCTTGGTGCAGAAGTCGAGTTGGCGGAGCTTGAAACTAGCCTAACAGGTCAGCTTGGTGGCTTTGTCTTCACATCCAAAGAAGACATTCCAGATGCTGTGAAAATTGGAGAAACCACTGCTGACTTTACACTGCTTGTCAATGGTGTCAACCTAGCTGGACAGGATTTGCAAGCAGCCTTTGAAGGTAAGTTAGAAGAAGTTTACCCAACAGAATTTGAACAGGCGACAGAGTTGCAGGATGTTCCGACAGTCACAAGTTCAGCTGTTATAAAAGCAAAAGAAGCCGTTGAGGTTCCTGTAGTTTACATCCCAGTCTTTCCAGGAACTAACTCAGAATATGACTCTGCCAAGGCCTTTGAACAGGCTGGTGCAAAAGTCAATCTGGTTCCGTTTGTAACCTTGGATGCAGAGAGCATAGAAACCTCGGTTGACACTATGGTTGACAATATTGACAAGGCAAACATCCTTTTCTTCGCAGGGGGATTCTCGGCTGCGGATGAGCCAGACGGGTCTGCCAAGTTTATCGTGACCATCTTACGAAACGCCAAGGTCCGCTCTGCTATTGACCAATTTATCGAAAAAGGTGGTCTCATCATCGGTATCTGTAATGGCTTCCAGGCTCTTGTCAAATCGGGCTTGCTACCGTATGGAAACTTTGAAGAGGCGGGTGAAAGCAGTCCGACCCTCTTCTACAACGATGCCAACCAGCATGTTGCCAAAATGGTAGAAACGCGAATTGCCAATGTCAACTCTCCGTGGCTGGCAGGTATCCAAGTTGGTGACATCCACGCTATTCCAGTATCTCATGGGGAAGGAAAGTTTGTGGTGACGAACGAGGAATTCGCTATCTTGCGGGATAATGGTCAGATTTTCAGTCAGTATGTTGACTTTACTGGTCAGCCAAGCATGGATTCTAAGTACAATCCAAACGGATCTAGTCATGCTATTGAAGGAATCACCAGTCGCAATGGTCAGATTATCGGGAAAATGGGGCATTCGGAGCGTTACGAGGACGGTCTGTTCCAAAACATTCCAGGTAAGAAAGACCAAGGATTGTTTGTTTCAGCAGTTCGCTATTTTACAGGAAAATAACTATGACATACGAAGTTAAATCACTCAACGAAGAATGCGGTGTTTTCGGCATTTGGGGACATCCGCAGGCTGCTCAGGTGACCTATTTTGGCCTCCACAGTTTGCAGCACCGAGGACAAGAAGGAGCAGGGATTTTGGCCAATGATGGTGGGCATTTACGTCGCCATCGCGGAACAGGCCTGATTGCAGAAGTCTTTAAAAATCCAGCAGATTTAGAAGCCTTGACAGGAACGGCTGCTATTGGTCATGTCCGCTATGCGACTTCTGGCTCTGCTTCAATCAACAATATCCAGCCCTTCCTCTTTGACTTTGCAGATATGCAGGTGGGTTTGGCTCATAATGGGAACTTAACCAACGCGGTCAGCTTGAAGGCTGAGTTGGAAAAGAACGGTTCAATCTTTTCTAGTTCCTCAGACACAGAGATTTTGATGCACTTGATTCGCCGCAGTCACAATCCAGACTTTATGGGAAAAATCAAGGAAGCCCTCAATACTGTTAAGGGTGGCTTTGCCTACTTGATTATGCTGGAAGACAAGCTGGTCGCAGCTCTGGATCCAAACGGTTTCCGTCCCCTATCAATTGGAAAGATGAAAAACGGAGCCTGGGTTGTTGCTAGCGAAACCTGCGCCTTTGAAGTAGTAGGTGCTGAGTGGGTTCGTGATGTGGAGCCTGGTGAGATTCTTATCATTGATGATAACGGTGTTCACTATGACCGCTATACGACCGATACTCAGCTAGCAGTTTGTTCTATGGAATATGTCTATTTTGCCCGACCGGACTCGGTCATTCATGGTGTCAATGTCCACACTGCACGTAAAAATATGGGTCGTCGATTGGCACAGGAGTTCAAACATGAAGCAGACATTGTTGTTGGCGTGCCAAACTCCTCCCTATCTGCGGCTATGGGATTTGCAGAAGAATCTGGTTTGCCAAATGAAATGGGGCTGATTAAAAACCAATATACCCAGCGGACCTTTATTCAACCAACCCAGGAATTGCGAGAGCAGGGTGTTCGTATGAAGTTGTCAGCCGTTTCAAGTGTTGTCAAAGGCAAGCGCGTGGTCATGATTGATGACTCCATTGTTCGCGGTACAACTAGCCGTCGCATTGTCCAGCTTCTTCGTGATGCAGGGGCAAAAGAAGTTCATGTGGCTATCGGCAGCCCAGAACTCAAGTACCCATGTTTCTATGGCATTGATATTCAGACCCGCCGGGAGCTGATTTCAGCCAATCATACGGCTGAAGAAGTCTGTGAGATTATCGGAGCTGACAGTCTGACCTACCTTTCTCTTGAAGGGATGATAGAGGCCATTGGTATCGACACCGATGCTCCAAAAGGTGGACTTTGTGTGGCCTATTTTGACGGAGAATTTCCAACTCCTCTCTATGACTACGAGGAAGAGTACCTCCGTAGCCTAGAAGAGAAAACGAGTTTCTACATTGAAAATGTCAAGTAAAGACATAGGTGTCAACGTTACTTGACAGACCTGTAAACTGTTGAAAGGAATTAAAATGACAAATAAAAATGCCTATGCCCAATCGGGTGTTGACGTCGAAGCTGGCTACGAAGTGGTTGAGCGGATTAAGAAACACGTTGCTCGGACAGAGCGTTTGGGCGTTATGGGAGCTCTCGGTGGCTTTGGTGGTATGTTTGATCTGACCAAACTGGATGTCAAAGAGCCAGTCTTGGTATCTGGGACGGACGGCGTGGGAACCAAGCTCATGCTGGCTATCCAGTACGATAAGCACGACACCATTGGTCAGGATTGCGTGGCTATGTGTGTCAACGACATCATTGCTGCGGGTGCGGAGCCACTTTACTTCCTCGATTACATTGCGACTGGAAAAAATGAGCCAGCCAAGCTGGAGCAGGTGGTTGCAGGTGTTGCAGAAGGCTGTGTCCAGGCTGGTTGCGGCCTGATTGGCGGTGAAACGGCTGAAATGCCTGGCATGTACGGCGAGGATGACTATGACCTGGCTGGTTTTGCTGTCGGTATTGCGGAGAAGTCCCAGATTATTGACGGCAGTAAGGTCCAGGAGGGTGACATTCTCCTTGGCCTAGCTTCCAGCGGCATCCACTCTAACGGTTATTCTCTAGTCCGACGCGTTTTTGCGGATGTTTCTGGCGACGCTCTGCTGCCAGAGCTCAATGGCAGAGCTCTTAATGAAGTCCTCCTAGAGCCGACCCGTATCTATGTCCAGCAGGTATTGCCTCTGGTAAAAGCAGGGCTGGTCAACGGCATTGCCCACATCACAGGCGGTGGCTTTATCGAAAATATTCCCCGTATGTTTGCTAATAATCTTGCAGCTGAGATTGCAGAAGATAAGATTCCAGTCCTTCCAATCTTCACAGCCCTTGAAAAATATGGCAACATCAAACATGAAGAAATGTTTGAAATCTTCAATATGGGTATCGGTCTGGTACTAGCTGTCAGTCCAGAGCAGGTGGAGAAAGTCCGTGAATTGGTAGGCGAAGAAGTCTATGAAATCGGCCGCATTATCACTAAGGAAGACAAGAGCGTGGTCATCAAATGAAACGAATAGCTGTTTTTGCCAGTGGGTCTGGTTCTAATTTTCAAGTCATCGCAGAGCAGTTTGAAGTAGCCTTCCTCTTTTCAGACCACAGAAATGCCTATGTCCTGGAACGGGCTGAAAAACTTGGTGTGCCAGTCTTTACTTTTGAATTAAAAGAGTTCGCCGATAAGCAGGCTTACGAAGAAACCCTCATCCAACTCTTAGACCAGCACCAGATTGACTTGGTGGTCTTGGCAGGCTATATGAAGATTGTTGGTCCGACCTTGCTGGCTCAGTACGAAGGTCGTATCATCAATATTCACCCGGCTTATCTGCCTGAATTTCCAGGGGCTCACGGGATTGAAGACGCTTGGAATGCAGGTGTGGCAGAAAGTGGTGTGACAGTTCACTGGGTTGACAGCGGCATTGACACAGGACAAATTATCAAACAAGTCCGAGTACCCCGATTGGCCGATGACACCTTGGAAGCCTTTGAAGCAAGAATACATGAAGCGGAGTACCAACTCTATCCAGCAGTTTTGGAGGAGTTAGGGGCAGTGAAAAAATAAGGAGAAATCATGACAAAACGCGCACTAATTAGCGTATCAGATAAAAATGGTATTGTAGAATTTGCCCAAGAATTGACCAAGCTTGGTTGGGAAATCATTTCGACAGGAGGCACAAAGGTTGCCTTGGATCAGGCAGGCGTAACGACTATCGCCATTGACGATGTGACTGGTTTTCCTGAGATGATGGACGGCCGTGTTAAGACGCTTCATCCCAAAATCCATGGTGGTTTGCTGGCTCGTCGGGATTTGGACAGCCACCTGCAAGCAGCTAAAGACCATGAAATTGGCTTGATTGACTTGGTAGTGGTCAACCTTTATCCCTTCAAAGAGACTATTTTACGTCCAGATGTGACCTACGACTTGGCGGTGGAGAACATCGACATCGGCGGTCCGTCCATGCTTCGTTCGGCAGCCAAAAACCACGCCAGCGTAACGGTTGTGGTGGATCCGGCAGATTATCCGACGGTTTTAGGGGAGATAGCAGAGCAGGGTCAGACGACCTACCCAACGCGTCAGCGATTGGCTGCCAAGGTCTTCCGTCACACCGCAGCCTATGACGCCCTTATTGCAGACTACTTTACCAAGCAAGTCGGTGAAGAGAAGCCTGAAAAACTCACCATTACCTACGATCTTAATCAGCCTATGCGTTACGGAGAAAATCCTCAGCAACATGCGGATTTCTACCAAAATGCCCTTCCGACAGACTATTCTATTGCAGCTGCTAAGCAGTTAAACGGTAAGGAATTGTCCTTCAATAACATTCGGGATGCGGATGCGGCCATTCGGATTATCCGTGATTTTAAGGACCGTCCAACTGTTGTGGCCCTCAAGCATATGAACCCTTGTGGTATCGGTCAGGCTGAAACTATTGAACAGGCTTGGAATTACGCTTATGAGGCTGACCCAGTATCAATTTTCGGAGGCATCGTCGTGCTGAACAGGGAAGTGGATGCTGCGACGGCTGAAAAGATGCACCCGATTTTCTTAGAAATCATTATCGCACCTAGCTACTCGGCAGAAGCGCTAGCTATTTTGACCAATAAAAAGAAAAACCTTCGGATTTTGGAATTGGCCTTTGACGCACAGGATGCAAGCGAAGTGGAAAAAGAGTTCACAGGCGTTGTCGGCGGGCTTTTGGTGCAGGATCAGGACGTGGTGGTGGAAAGCCCAGCGGACTGGCAGGTGGTGACCGAGCGTCAACCGTCCGAGCAAGAGTGGGTGGCTATGGAGTTCGCTTGGAAGTCCTCCAAGTATGTCAAGTCCAACGGCATCATCATCACCAATGACAAGATGACCTTGGGCGTGGGACCGGGACAAACCAACCGCGTGGCGTCCGTCCGCATCGCTATCAAGCAAGCCAAGGACCGTTTGGAGGGAGCCGTTTTGGCGTCAGATGCCTTCTTCCCATTTGCTGATAACGTGGAGGAAATTGCAGCAGCAGGCATCAAGGCTATCATTCAGCCAGGTGGCTCTGTTCGTGACCAAGACTCCATTGACATGGCCAATAAATACGGTTTGACCATGGTCTTTACAGGCGTAAGACATTTTAGACATTGAGAATTTGGATTTTGCTCACCTCGTGTGAGCTTTTTCCATTCCCGAACGTTATCCTGTTTTTTCTATCAAAATCCGTCTGTTTTTGCTATACTGTTTATAGAAAATCCGTTTTTGAGGTGTGAAAAATGAAACTTTTGGTCGTTGGGTCTGGTGGTCGTGAACACGCTATCGCAAAGAAATTGTTAGAGTCTGAACAGGTGGAACAGGTCTTTGTTGCTCCTGGAAATGACGGAATGACTTTAGATGGTATCGAGTTAGTCAATATCGGGATTTCCGAACATTCTGCTCTCATCAACTTTGCTAAGGAAAATGATATTGCATGGATTTTTGTTGGTCCAGATGATGCCTTGGCGGCTGGTATCGTTGATGATTTTGAAGAGGCGGGACTAAAAGCTTTTGGTCCGAGTTGTCTAGCCGCAGAGCTAGAGTGGTCAAAAGACTTTGCCAAACAAATTATGGTTAAATACGGCATTCCAACAGCAGCCTTCGGCACATTTTCCAACTTCGAAGAAGCCAAAGCCTACATCGAAGAGCAGGGCGCACCCATCGTGGTCAAGGCAGACGGCTTGGCATTGGGCAAGGGCGTAGTCGTGGCGGAAACCGTCGAGCAGGCGGTCGAAGCGGCACGGGAGATGCTCTTGGACAACAAGTTCGGCGACTCGGGTGCCCGCGTGGTCATCGAGGAGTTCTTGGCGGGTGAGGAGTTTTCCCTCTTTGCTCTGGTCAACGGCGACCAATTTTACATTCTGCCGACAGCCCAGGACCACAAGCGTGCCTTTGACGGAGACCAGGGTCCAAATACAGGCGGCATGGGGTCTTACGCTCCTGTTCCCCACCTGCCTCAAAGTGTGGTGGACACAGCAGTTGACACCATTGTCAAGCCTATTCTTGAGGGCATGATTGCGGAAGGGCGGTCTTATCTGGGTGTGCTTTATGCTGGCTTGATTCTGACGGAGCAAGGACCTAAGGTCATCGAGTTCAACGCCCGTTTTGGCGACCCAGAAACCCAAATTATCCTGCCTCGCCTGACCTCCGACTTTGCTCAGAACATCGACGACATCCTCCACAAACGTCCGACACAGCTGACCTGGCTGGATAGCGGCGTGACGCTGGGTGTTGTCGTGGCATCAAATGGCTATCCTTTGGATTACGAAAAAGGCATGGTTTTGCCAGCGAAGACTGAGGGCGACATCACGACCTACTATGCAGGGGCTCGTTTTGCGGAAAATAGCAGAGCACTGCTCTCAAACGGCGGTCGGGTCTATATGCTGGTTACCACAGTAGATACCGTCCAAGAAGCACAAGAAAAAATTTACTCGGAACTGAAAAATCAAGATACCACAGGCCTCTTTTATCGGACAGATATTGGAAGCAAGGCCGTGAAATAAGGGACAAAGAAAAGGAAAGACAAGTATGAACATTCCAATTTCCATCATCATGGGTTCTAGTTCCGACTGGAAAACCATGAAAAAAGCAGCTGATGTGCTGGACAAATTTGGCGTAGCCTATGAAAAGAAAGTGGTCTCTGCCCACCGCACACCAGACCTCATGCTCCGTCACGCCGAGGAAGCGCGTGGCCGTGGCATCAAGGTTATTATCGCAGGAGCGGGTGGTGCGGCTCATTTGCCAGGTATGGTAGCAGCTAAGACAACCCTACCTGTCATCGGTGTGCCTGTCCAATCCCGTGCCCTCAGCGGAGTGGATTCGCTTTATTCTATCGTGCAGATGCCGGGGGGCGTACCCGTTGCGACTATGGCGATTGGCGAAGCAGGTGCCACCAACGCAGCTCTGACAGCTCTCCGCATTCTCTCCATTGAAGACCAAACCATTGCAGCTCAGTTGGCAGATTTTGCCAAGGAACAGGAAAAAATTGCGGAGGCGATGACAGATGACCTCATCTAAAACGATAGGAATTATTGGCGGTGGTCAGCTAGGGCAGATGATGGCTATTTCCGCTATTTACATGGGCCACAAGGTGATCACGCTGGATCCTGCAGCGGACTGCCCGGCCTCCAAGGTTAGCGAGATTATCGTCGCTCCCTATCACGATGTGGCGGCCCTCAAACAGCTGGCGGAGCGGTGCCATGTCCTGACCTACGAGTTTGAAAATGTCGATGCCGACGGACTGGACGCGGTCATCAAGGACGGTCAGCTCCCTCAAGGGACAGACCTCCTTCGCATTTCCCAGAACCGTATTTTTGAGAAGGATTTTTTGGCAAAAAAAGCTGGCGTGCAAGTCGCCCCCTACAAAGTTGTCACATCTAGCCTAGACCTAGAAGGGCTGGATCTCAGCAAAAACTACGTTTTGAAAACAGCTACTGGGGGCTATGACGGACATGGCCAGAAGGTCATTCGAGAAGAGGCGGACTTGGCAGAGGCTAGCCAACTAGCCAACTCTGCCGAGTGTGTTTTGGAAGAGTTTGTGAATTTTGACCTGGAAATCTCCGTCCTTGTGTCTGGGAATGGCTCCGGCTACACCGTCTTTTCTGTGCAGGAAAATATCCACCGCAATAATATTCTTTATAAAACCATCGTGCCTGCTCGTATTTCAGATGAACTGGCTGAAAAAGCCAAAACCATGGCCCTACAAATCGCAGACAAGCTCCATTTGGCAGGCACCCTCTGTGTTGAAATGTTTGTGGCAGGTCAGGATATTCTAGTCAACGAAATTGCCCCTCGTCCTCATAATTCAGGACATTATTCCATTGAAGCCTGTGATTTTTCACAGTTTGACACCCATATCCGAGGCATTCTAGGGGAGCCTCTCCCCCCTATCCGCCTGCTCTCTCCAGCTGTCATGATTAACGTCCTCGGACAAGATATGGAAGCAGTCCAAACCTTTCTTCAAGAAAACCCTACCGCCCATCCCCACTTTTATGGTAAACTAGAAGCAAAGCACAATCGCAAAATGGGACATGTGACGGTGTTGACGGATGATGTTGAGGTGGAGTTGTAGGAGAATTCGAAGTTCAAGTGAATTCCATTACATATAAAAATAGAAAGGAATGAGGGTAAGTTCGAGCAATTGAACTCGGGCTAAAAGCGTCGGAAAAAAGATAAACTGTCTTGTGTGCTAGCACACAGCGTCAGTTTCCTATTTTTCTCTCGCTTTCTTAACGCCCTCTGTATCATAAACAATGATCAATCGTTATTCCCGCCCTGAGATGGCGGCTATTTGGAGTGAAGAGAACAAGTACAAGGCTTGGTTGGAGGTGGAAATCCTCGCAGATGAGGCTTGGGCTGAGTTGGGTGAGATTCCCAAAGAAGATGTGGCCTTGATTCGTGAGAAGGCGACTTTTGACATCGACCGCATTTTAGAGATTGAAGAGGAAACCCGTCACGATGTGGTGGCTTTCACGCGTGCGGTTTCGGAAAGTCTTGGTGAGGAACGCAAGTGGGTTCACTACGGTCTGACTTCGACCGACGTGGTGGATACGGCTTACGGCTACCTCTATAAGCAGGCCAACGACATCATCCGTCGTGACCTTGAAAACTTTACCAACATTATCGCCGACAAGGCGCGTGAGCATAAGTACACCATCATGATGGGGCGGACCCACGGTGTCCATGCGGAGCCAACGACCTTCGGTCTTAAATTGGCGACTTGGTATAGCGAAATGAAACGCAACATTGAGCGTTTTGATGTGGCGGCCAAAGGTGTTGAAGCCGGTAAAATTTCAGGTGCGGTTGGAAACTTTGCCAACATTCCTCCCTTTGTGGAAGAGTATGTTTGTGGCAAATTGGGCATTCGTCCGCAGGAAATTTCTACCCAGGTCCTTCCTCGTGACCTTCACGCAGAATATTTCTCAGCCCTAGCCTTGATTGCAACGTCTATCGAGCGTATGGCGACAGAAATCCGTGGGCTACAAAAATCTGAACAACGTGAAGTCGAAGAGTATTTCGCCAAGGGCCAAAAGGGCAGCTCTGCTATGCCCCATAAACGCAACCCTATCGGCTCTGAAAATATGACCGGTCTGGCTCGTGTGGTGCGTGGTCACTTGGTGACGGCTTTTGAGAATGTGGCTCTCTGGCACGAACGCGATATTTCCCACTCGTCAGCGGAGCGGATTATCACGCCGGACACGACCATTCTCATCAACTATATGCTCAATCGTTTTGGTAATATCGTTAAGAACTTGACGGTCTTCCCTGAAAATATGAAGCGTAACATGGAGTCAACCTTTGGCTTGATTTATAGCCAACGTGTCATGCTTAGCTTGATTGAAAAAGGCATGACCCGTGAGGAAGCCTACGACTTGGTGCAACCAAAAACGGCGCAGTCATGGGATAATCAAGTGGACTTTAAACCTTTGCTTGAAGCAGATGAGCGTGTGACAGCTAAACTCAGCCAGGAAGAAATCGATGAACTCTTCAACCCAGACTACTATGCTAAACGTGTGGATGACATCTTTGGGCGACTTGGATTATAAAAAAATTAAAATTCTTTGGATTTTCCAGAGAATTTTTTGTTTCCCGCGTTGTAAAATGAAGTGCAACAAAAAAGACATGTTCGTCTGATATACTAGAATTCCCCAACTCAGTATA
>NZ_JBIMJQ010000002.1:0-150512 GCF_043674215.1 Streptococcus sp. A22 | reverse complement strand
CATCGTCATTCCTCCTGCTATCTTTTTCTATTATTCTACCTTATTTGATAGTAGATTTAAAACTTTGCAACAGAACCGTGGAGATGTATCAGGCCAACTTGACCAACAATGACCGACTCTATGATTCCAGAAACGACCGCCAGCAAATCAAGCAGACCAAAATTCATGCTCATCACTTGATTCAGTCCTTTTCTCCTGAAGACAAGCTGACACCAGAGGAAATCAATCGCATTGGCTACGAAACCATCACGGAACTGACAGGAGGCAACTTTCGTTTCATCGTCACGACTCACACAGACAAGGACCATATTCATAACCATATTCTGATAAATTCCATTGACCTCAATTCTGACAAGAAGCTCAAGTGGGACTATGCCCAGGAGAGGAATCTTCGCCTGATTTCTGACCGCATAGCCAAGGAAGCAGGAGCAAAAATCATCCCCCCTAATCGTTACTCGCATGAGAAGTTTGAGACCTATCGCAGAACCAATCACAAGTTTGAACTCAAGCAGCGACTTTGCTTTCTCATGGAAAATAGCAGGAGCTTTGAAGATTTTTTGGCCAAGGCTCCTGCTCTAAACTTGCAAATTGATTTTTCAAGAAAGCACGCTCGCTTTCTCATGACCGACCGAAACATGAAACAGGTCATTCGTGGCGATCAACTCAACAAACGTCAGCCCTATACCGAGGATTATTTTTGGGAACAGCTTGCCAAACGAGCCATTGAGCAACGACTGGATTTCCTCTTGCCCAGAGCACGTGACCTGTCTCATCTTTTGGAAATAGCAGAGAAGTTAAATCTGAAAATCTCCCCAAAGAAAAAGCATGTGACCTTTACCTTGATTGAGGACGGTCGAACCATTTCCATTGAGAATAAAAAGGTCAGCATCAAACACCTCTACGATGTCCAATTCTTTGAGGATTACTTTGACCAAAAAGAACTCCTGCCAGACCCTGACTTGACTAACCTGGTCTCAGACTTTGAAACCTACCAAGAAGAGCAGGATAAGGACAAACTCCCTAGTGAGGAGCTTCTAGCAGCCTACAAGGAGTTCAAGGAGAAGCGAGATAAGATTCAGGAATTTGAAGTGACCTTGGCTGAACACCAGATTGATAAGTTAGTCAAGGATGGTCTTTTTGTCAGAATCAATTATGGTGTCAAAAAAGACGGCTTGATTTTCATACCAAACCGCAACTTAGATATTCATGAGAGCGAACAAGGCAAGTCTTATCATGTTTTTATCCGAGAAACCGCCCAGTTTTTCATCTACAATAAAGAGAACTCTGACCTCAATCGCTACATGCGAGGGCGGGAGTTAATCCGCCAACTCACTCATGACAGTAAGCATATCCCTAAACGCAGACGACCGACCATTACCAGCCTTAAAGAGAAAATTGCAGAGCTCAATCTTCTTATTGAATTAGACATCAACAACAAATCTTATCAGGAAGTCAAAGACGAGTTAATCAAGGACATCGCCCAGATGGATTTGACCATCACGGAGTTGCAGGATAAAGTCGCTCATCTTAATAAAGTAGCAGAAGTCCTTCTCAATCTTAACAACTCCGACCCAGAAAACAGACGGTTAGCTAAGTATGATTATGCCAGTATGAACCTGACTGCAACTATAACCATAGAGCATGTTGAGCTAGAGATAGAAACTTATCAAAAGCAGCTAAGTAAGTCAATAGATGATTATGGATATCTATTCAGGAGGTTGGAAAAGTTTGTAAAAATCTTAAATGGTATGGGTTTAGATAATGAAAAAATAAGATTAGAGTTATTTTAAAATATCAAAAAGGTTTATTATGAGTAACTAATTTTATTCACTCTTACGAAGTTTAAAGTCAGCAATGCAATATCTCTCTGTTTAAAAATCAAATAAAAAGAAAAATGTCAATAATACTTATAGTATTATTGACAAGCAATGCTACAGAATTTTGACTTAAAGATAGTTAAACAGGGAAAACAACGGTCTTATGACCTGAGTATTTTTGTTCGTGAGCGTAAGCAAACTTAGCTGCACCACCATAGGTTAGATGCCAACCACTTTCCCAACCTGTAGTTTTACACTTCCATTGGAAACCTACACCACCAATAACATTAGAAGCTTCGTTTAAAGTAAGTTTTTTCATAGCTATTAACCTCCAAAAATAAAATACATTTGAAAATAAGTCAAAATTCCGAGTAGTTACTTTTCCTCTTTTATGATATAATAATTATGAAAAAATTGCAACTGATAACAGGTTATAATAGCATTTATTTTTAATTTTTGAAAGGAATTTGACTTATGAGAAAGTATTTATCATGTTTAATTAAAATTTTTACTATTTTAACCTATATACTTTGCTTTACTTGTTTATATATATATTTGCATTATTACAATGTTCTAACAAAAAATGAAAATGAAACAAAAAATCTTGTAACTATCGAAATGAAAAATCCTGATGCTGAGGAGATCCAGTCGGGTACTTCATTCAGATATCCAACTAAAAGTGAATATGAGCAAATTTCGAAATTAGAGCAGGTTGAGGATTACGAACTTAATCAAAAAGACATTTTGCTGACAGATATGTTTAAAAATGTTTATGATGATAACCCAATGGGAATTTTTAATTTGAAAGGTGTTGATAAAGCAGTCTTTTTTGATTTGAAATTCAATAATATAGACTTGGTAGATGGGCGTACTTTCAGCACTAAAGAAGTAGATAGTGGTATAGATAATACAATTATTATCAATGATATATTTGCAAAAGAAAATGGCATAAAAGTAAATGATGAGTTTCTAATAGATTCGATTATCTCAATCAATAATGAAGAAAAGAGGGTGCCTTTTACTTTTAAAGTTATAGGAATTTTTAAAAGTAAGGCTGAGGCTGGAAATATTAACTATAGTGAGAAGGAATTTAAGAGGATAATGACTGAGATTTCTAGTCATAGTCATGACGAAGGAACTGAACACGGTCATAGACATGACGAAGGAACTGAACACGACCATAGTCATAGTCACGACGAAGGGTCTGAGCAAGTACATACTGATAGTCGTACAGTAGGTAGTGAGAATTGGGTAGAAAATGAACAATCTCTTTTAGGATATGAGTCGTCACAAATCCAATCCTTACAACTATTTTTGATAAAGGAGGAACTGAATACTTTTTATGTGACTAATAAAACTTTAGAAAGATATAGAGAACATATATATGTTAATTCTTTTTCTGATGTTAATTCTTTTTCTGATGTTGATTCGATCTCGGTAGATTATCTTGCTAGCTATGAGTTGAAAAATTTTAATGGTAGGGAAACTTTTGTTAATCAAGTAAATAATATATTACCTGATTATTTTTATCCATTAACCGCAAGTGACTCACTCAAGCTATGGTTTCAAAATTCAATTAAAAATAAAAAAGTATATTTGATGATTAGCGTTATCACATTAGCAATAATTATTATACTGACATATCAAAAAATAAGTACACTAATTGAAAAGAATATTGATTATATAAATTATTTAATTCTATCAGGTGTTGAAAATGGCCAGCTAAAAATTGAAATTTTGAAAATGTATGCAAAAAAGGATGTAGTAATTTATATGTTAGTTGTTTTATTGTCTCCTAAATTGGCTATGTATATAATTTCTAAGGACTTTGTTTTTAAGTACTTGTACCCTAATGTCTATCAAAATATTCATCAACTTACGCGACATAATATAATTCTGAATATATCTAATACGGCTAGTATGTATATTCGTTATGCTTCAATAGCTACGTCGATAATATTGTTACTTATTTTGCTGTCATATCTATTTTTAAATCATCATACTGAAAGAAAATATCGGCTAGGAGGGGGTTAATGGTCAGTATCAAATTACAAAATATAAATTTTGAGGATAGCAATATCTTTTTGTCGGATGTAGATTTTTCTGAAAATCTATTAAATTGTGTTTTGTCACAGGATAAAGGGATTTTAGAGGATTTTTTTAAAACATTATTATTGCTTGATTCATCTAATGTTGAAAGCTATACTATTAATAATCTTGATAGTTCTTTATTTTCCTACCAAAATATTAGAAAAGAATTAATTACTGTATTATATGGTGATAGTTTTAAATTTTCTCAAACTATGGTAGACGATTATTTTAGTAAGATATGTACGGATAGCAACCGTGAATTATCTTGGAATACGAGAGAATTTCTAGAGGAGATATCATGTTTAGATATTATGGCTGCCCCTTTATTAGATTCAACTTTATTTACTAAAAAGTGTTCAGAACTGTCATTTTTTGATAAAATTTTTATTAAAGTATTTGAAAGTACTATCAAACAATCTAAGCTATTTATTGTTTTTATTGATGATATCGAACTTAATGAAATACAAATTAACCAATGTGGTAATATTTTAGAAGAATACTTATTGCCTGACTGTTGTATTGTAATATTAAGTCGGAATACATTTTGGGCCAACAGAGCTGATAATACTATAAAAATATGAGGAAGCGATATGTGGAAGTTGAAAAAGTATGCAGGTGTTTTGCAATATAATCAAGAGGATTGTGGAGCAGCGTCGATAGCAACTATTTTAAAATATTTTAAAAGACCAGTTCCCATAAGCAACTTAAAACTCTTAATGAATTATAGTAAGGATGGAGCAAGTGCAAGTGACATAGTTAAAGTTGCTCAACTATATGGATTGAACGGGGAGGTTTTGTCTGGAACTTTTTCAGAATTAAAAAAAGAAATTAATGATAGTCAGATAAAATTACCTGCTATACTACACATAGTGGAGGATACGGGACAGGGGCACTTTATTGTACTTTGGAAATTGAAGAAGGATTTTCTATTTTGTTTTGATCCTAAAATAGGAAACCAAAGAATCCAAGATACGGAATTTATGAAAAAGTGGACTGGTGTTATTATTGTATTCGAAGAAGGCGAGGAAACGTTCCAAAAATCAAATGCAGGAAAAGCTCAATATCATGGAAAATATTTTAAATTTTTATTTGATAAAAGGTTAGTTTTTAAAATAATAGTTTTTTCTATATTAGCCTCTGCTATGTCTATATTGAATTCACTTTTTTTAAGAACAATTATAGATGAATACGTGATGAATTTCTTTAATTCTAATGTTACTGCTCAATATGGAAGTAAGTTATTGACTATAGCGTTTTTGCTCCTTCTTATTTTTTATATTTCACAATCATCTATCTTTTTGATACGTGACCTAGCAACTACAAAGTTATCAAATCAAGTGAGTAACAAGTTTTCAATAATGTACATGAAAAAAATATTAGATATCTCGCAACTGGATTTTGAGAGATTTGAAATTGGAGAATTATTAACAAGATTCGAGAACCTTCAACAATTACAAAGGCTATCAGTTAATATTATTTTAATTTTTTTTAATGAAATATTGTCGTTTATCTTTAGTGTTTTCTTCCTATTTCGAATTAGCACCTCAATGACAATGAGTGTAATTCTGCTATCTGTCTTTTATCTTATATTATTTATCACCACAATTCCGAAGCTTGAATATAGTATAAAAAAGTACTTTTCCTTATACTCTTCAACCCTTACAAATGTTACGAATATCCTTCGTGGAAAGCAAGTATTGAGAACTCTCAATAAGGAGAGATGGCACTCTTTAAGGTTTCTGAAAATGATGAGAGAAGCTAATCTTCAAATATATAAAATAGGGGTGTTTAGGTCTTATCTCGATGCAGCAGCAAATTTACTTGATGCAATAGGGAATGGACTAATACTTTGGCAAGGGATTATTTTAGTGGTAAACAATCACTTAACTCTTGGGGAGTTGGTTGCTTTTCAATCGCTAATTATTTTATATATGGCTCCTATAAAGAATTTTGCAGCATTGCAAAGTGATTTCCAAAATATAAAAGTTATTTTTCAGCGTTTAGATGATTTGTTTGAAATGAAAAATTCTAACAAACTTTATATTACAGAGAGACCGTTAGCAGAAAGTGAGCCTCTTTCAATTGTAATAGAGAATGCTTCGTTTTCAATTTTTAATAAAGAAATATTAAAGAACATAAATTTGGAAATCCATCCGGGAGAGAAGGTACAAATTAGAGGTGACAATGGAAGTGGAAAAAGTACAATTCTGAAAATAATTAGTGGAATTTATCCAATCAAAAGTGGGAAAATATCTCTTGGTGGGATATCTTATAATTTGATTGATACTCAGGATCTCTACAGCAAATTACAGTATGTTGGGCAAGATTCGTATTTTATCGAAGGAAGTGTACTGGACAACATTTTAATGGGTAATGGTAATAAGGAGGAGACAAATAGTAAAATATTTGAATATCTAAGTATATTAGGTATTAATAGTAGTTTAGATAAGGAACAGTTTCTATCGCAGCGGATCAGAGAAGATGAGAATACTTTGTCAAGCGGTGACAAGCAGAGAGTAGAACTTATTCGTTCTTTAATATTAAAACCCAAAATTTTAGTTATTGATGAAGGAATGGTACATCTTGATTTTGATTCTAGAAATAGGTTATTGGATAATTTGTTATCGGATACAGAGTTAACGTTAGTATATGTTTCGCATGAAAATAATAATAGAGTCTTTAATAAAGAATATATAATAGAGAATGGTACAGTGACGCAAAAATAATAAAGGTGGTTTTATGAAACTAAATCTTGAAAATATTTCAAAAAAATATGATAAAAAAATGATATTAAAAGATATTTCTATCGAATTAACCAATGGTGTTTATGGCTTATTGGGAGCAAATGGTACAGGAAAAACAACATTGATGAAAATAATAACTAATTTAATTTCACCAACTAGTGGGAAAGTTTTGTTTGATAATAAGAATATCTCAGATAACCAAGAAGAATTTTATTCAAAGTTGGGATTTTTACCCCAAGACTTCACTTACTATCCTGAATTTACTGGTTTAAGATTTTTGAAATATTTAGCAACTTTAAAAGGACTGCAACAAAAGGAGATTGAAAAAAAGTCATTAGAATTACTTAAAAAAGTTGGTCTTGAAGAAGTCATGAACAATAAAATTAAGAGTTATTCTGGAGGCATGAAACAAAGGTTAGGAATTGCTCAAGCATTAATAAACGAACCAGAGATACTTATCCTTGATGAGCCTACTGTGGGACTAGATCCTAAAGAACGTGTTAAGTTCAGAAATTTACTAAGTTCTCTTGCTGAAAACAAAATAATCTTGCTATCTACTCACATAGTGTCAGATATTGAATACATTGCAGATGAGATATTAATTTTAAAAAATGGGATAATTGAGAATAAAGGGACTCCGAAAGATTTAATTCAAAAAATTAAAAATCAAGTTTGGTATTTAGAACTTGAAACTCAGGAACTAAAATATTATATGGATAATTTCATTGTTTCAAATCAAAAGCACATAGAAGATAGTGGACTTCATGGTCTAAGGCTTATATCAAATAGTAAACCAGCTGATAAAGCAAAATTAGTAGAACCAAATCTAGAAGATTTATATTTAAGTTATTTTGGAAAGGCATAAAATGATTAGATTAATTAAATTTGAAGTTAGTAAAATTTTGAATAAAAAAACTACCCTAGGAGCGCTGGGTGCAATCATTATTATCTTATTTGGCATATTCTATATTGGTTTCCATTACTCACATCTTGGACTTGTTAATCGAAATAATAGCGATAAAGGTTACCCAGATATATATTGGGAAAAATCTTACAAATTTGAAGGTGAATTGACTGATGAGAATATTTCTGAATTACTGTCTGACTATATTACTGATTATCAGAATCTTCCAGTTAAAGATAGACCTTTTGACTTGTATTCTTCTAATATTGCCGATGTCTTTTTTTCAAGTGATCAAGAAGATGTGTATATCAGAATGAATGATGCAATGGAAAAAGGGGAGTTAGTTACCATAAATGATTTGAAAATAAATAAAATATCAGAAGTAGGTTTTACTCATTTTACAGAGCCATTGAAAATGGGAAGTTATATAACATGGTCTGATTTATATAAAGTTGTCGGAGTAATATTTGTCTTTGCTTCTATCGTTGCCATTTTAATCAGTTCAAAAATCTTTTCTGGAGATACGTCTATAAATATAGACAGTCTTTTGACAACTACTAAGTTTGGAAAAACATTACTACCTTGTGCCAAGATAATTACAGGCGTAACCTTGTCAGTCGGTTTTTATTGGATGTTACAGTTAATAACTTGCATTGCTTTTTATTTTTATAATAGAGGGTGGTCTGGTTGGGACACAAGTATACAATATAATTTTGTTCTGCAAACATTTTCTTTCCTGTCCAACTTAAATAACCTTCAAATATTATTATTACAGTTTATTTTCTATACCTTTTCTGTTATTGCAATTTCTTCAGTTACGTTATTGGTATCAGCACTGAATAAATCTACTGTCGTTTCATTAGTAATTAGTGTTGGGCTCTTTTTACTTCCACTAGCTATGACTCAAATATTTAGAGAGGGGTTATTAAATCATTTTTTGTATATACTACCAATTAATAACTACAGTATTGAGAACTTTTTAACAATTTTTGATAAAGGTAATATTTTGCTTCCATTTTCTTTTCAGATTAACATAATGGTAATTTGTTTTATATTTTTTAGTTTTTCAATATTAATTAATAAAGTAACCTCTAAAAAAATAAAAGGCTTATAAAGTGGAATTTATTGACTTTAGCAGATAAATAAGGGGCTAAAGTCAAAATATATAATGAATCTACTCTTCTTATAGTTGATAGTGAAATTCACTAAAACTATAGGAGAGTTTTTATATGTTAAAATAAAATTGCAACTTGTTAAGAACATATTTCAAGTATTGTAAATGATAAAAAGGTAGCTATAATTTTAAAAGTAAGCGTCCAATAACAAGGTATCTGTAAAAGAAGTAATTCTGTAAGCGTCCAATAACAAGGTATCTGTAAAAGAAGTAATTCTTCCCTTATACTGTTAGTAGAAAACAGAAAGGGAGGATTTTTCTATGCCTCAATCTATTGTTCCCTTGGGGACACCACAATCCCGTCGTTTTGAAAAGAAGCGACAAAACGACCTGCTACTGAAAATCAGACTCGTTAAAGTTGAAGTCAGTTTCTTTCAGGCTTTAACACCTGAACAACTAGAATCTCTTTTAGAAAAGATACTTGCTTATGACTATAAAACTCAATGATTTAGGTCAGGTCTATCTGGTTTGTGGGAAAACTGATATGAGACAGGGTATTGATTCACTAGCCTATCTTGTTAAAAGTCAATTTGATTTAGATCCTTTCTCAGGTCAAGTCTTCCTCTTTTGTGGAGGGCGTAAAGATCGCTTTAAGGCACTCTACTGGGATGGGCAAGGTTTCTGGCTGCTCTATAAGCGTTTCGAGAATGGCAAACTGACTTGGCCAAACACTGAAAATGAGGTCAAAGCCCTGACTTCTGATCAAGTGGACTGGCTCATGAAGGGATTCTCCATCTCTCCCAAAATAAATGTTTCAAAAAGTCGTGATTTCTATTGAAATCATGGCTCTCTTTTGTTTTAATAACAGTATAGAAATCAAAGGAGATGAGAGATGGAAGAGCTACTTGCCATAATCAAACAACAAGCCACTACAATTGAAGTCATGTCCAATGAACTTGCCCTTCTCCGCGAACAAGTAGCTTATCTCACTCAAAAACTCTACGGAAAATCATCGGAGAAACTACCTCAAATGAGTGGGCAATTAAGTTTGTTTGAGGAGGATGGTCTCTCAGAAGAAGAATCTGACTTACCCAGTTAAAACTGAAGTCATTACTTACAAACGCAAGAAGGTTAAAGGGAAACGTCTGGCAGATTTAGACCAGCTTCCTCAAGTCGACCAGCATCATGAACTGTTAGAAGAAGACTGTGTTTGCCAGGACTGCTCCTCACCCCTAAAGGAGATTGGTAGTCAGCGTATTCGTCGTGAAGTTGTCTTTATTCCAGCAACTTTGGAGTGTGTTAATCATATCCAGCACAGTTATAAGTGTCTCACCTGCAGTCAAAAGAGTCCTGTAGACAAAATCATTAAAGCTGATTTACCTAAGCCAGCTCTTAATCATAGTTTAGGTTCAAGCTCAGTGATTGCCCATGTTATTTATCAAAAACTGTAACAGAAAGTCCCGACTTACCGTCAAGAATCCTTTTGGCAAAATCTGGGCTTAAGTGTGACTCGTAGAGAATTAAGTAACTGGCTAATTCTGTCCAATGCTTATTATTTTGCCCCTTTATCTAACCTCCTTTTGGACTATCTTCGTAAGGAGCCTATTTTGCATGCGGACGAGACGACCTACAATGTTCTTGAGAGTTCCCAAAGCACAAACTACATCTGGACAGTGGCCAGCAGTAAGCATAGCCAGACACCAATTATCTATTATCGCTATGATGATAGCCGTTCTGGTCAGGTTATCCGTGATATCCTAGGTGATTTTCAGGGCTACTTGCAAGCAGATATGTATTCAGGCTATCAGAACATAGAGGGAGTTGAACTTGTAGGTTGTTGGGCACATGCCAGACGTTACTTCCATGACGCCTGCCCCAAGGAGGCCAATAAAGATAGCTTAGCCCTGCAAGGGAAACAACGCAAAAGTGTGATGTTCAAGTTTGAGAAAGATCACGCTCATTTGTCAGGAGAAGAGCTACTTCAAGCGAGGGCAGAAAACCTAAAACCCATGATGGATGACTTCTTTGACTGGTGTTGTGATAAGAATGTCCTGAAAGGGTCAAAACTTGCCAAAGCCTTTAACTATTGTCTTAATCATGAAGAAGAATTGCGTCGGGTTCTGACACATCCTCAATTGGTATTAGATAATAATCTAGCGGAGCGCCAAATAAAAGAATGGGTTATCGGCAGAAAGAATTGGCTCTTCTCAAGTAGTCGCAAAGGGGCCGAGAGCCTAGCCAGCATCAAAACAATCCTTGAAACGGCAAAAGCCAATGGCCTGAATGTCGAAAAATACCTCAGATATTTACTGGATCATCTTCCAAATGAACCGATTTTAACAAAGGAGGTTCTGGAGGCTTATTTGCCATGGAATGAAGGTGTCCAAGAAATATGTAAACAAAACTTCATTCGCCAACAAAGGACCAATGCTCAAAAGCAGCAACAAAAAGCAAGCTAACACTATTCGATACCCATCAAAAAATCCTCGAGGCATAAGTTTCGAGGGTTTTCTAGATACCTTGTTATTGGACGCTTACTTTTAAAATATTGTGAGCTGTCGATTATTCATAGACTCTATAGAGAATTTTTTAAAAAATATAACCCTAAGTTTATGCGAATATTGCATAAATTACTTATTTTAGTCGCAGAATAGCTAAAATAGTAATCGGAAGGGACTTTATGTATATTCGTTTAAAAAATTTAAGGGAAGATCATGATTTGAATCAGTCTCAGATTTCACAATACTTGAATTGTTCACAGTCAACTTATTCTAGAATTGAAAGTGGTATTCAAGACGTTCCGACTGCATTTTTAAAGAAACTGGCTAGATTATATAGTGTATCTACAGATTTTCTCTTGGAAATGGACAAAGAATAGTTTCCTTTATTGCTCCTTGACAACTGAATAAACTGAGGTGGGACTTTCTTATTTGTCGAGCAGTTTAGTTTGATTCGCCATGATATGAGCGATAATAACCAGCTATAAAATAGAACGGTACTCTATTTGCCAAGACACAAATTAAGGATAATGATACTTCTGCACGTTCAGGCTGCCAGCGAGAAAGGACAGCGGGTGCAATCCCCATGTAGGACCTAACCAGTTCTGCCCACTGAGGTCATAAATTGTAAAGTAAAGGAAATAACATTTATGGAAAAAAGACAAACAGGTGCGGATTTACCGCAGGTTGTGATTGAAGGTTATAAGGTGACGGTGCAGGTGACAAATAATTCACTTAATCTGACGGATATTTTAGATGATTTATTAGGTCGAAAGCTTGAAAAAATTTGAGTTTTTAGCGGACAAGCATTTAAAAATGATGTAAAATAGAGTTGTAGAACCTCAATCCTTAATTGGTAAGCACCTAAATACTGATTAAGGAGATACACATGACAAAAGCCTGCATTTATTTACGTTTATCACGAGATGATGGGGATAATGTAGAAAGCAACTCTATTATCAACCAACGCTCACTCTTACGAGACTATGCTAGAAATAACGAATTCACAGTCATTACTGAATTTGTTGATGATGGTATCAGTGGATTAACCTTTAACCGCCCTGATTTTAACCGAATGATGGCAATGGTGAATGATAAGGTCATTGATACCATTATCGTCAAGGACTTGTCTCGCTTCGGTCGAGACTACATTGAAACTGGAAAATACCTTCAACGAATTTTCCCGGCAATGGGAGTTAGGTTTATCTCAGTCAATGACCACTATGATAGCTTGACGGCTGATACCAATGAAACGCATTTGGTCATGCCTATCAAAAGTCTTATTAACGATAGTTACTGTCGAGACATTTCAACAAAAGTTCGAAGCACTCAAAAAGCCAAAAGGCAAAAAGGCGAGTATATTGGAGCTTTTGCCCCTTATGGCTATTGCAAAGATGACAAGCAACGAAATCATCTAGTGATTGATGAGAATGTACGCCCTATTATTGAGAAAATATTTGCTCTTAAACTAGAGGGATATTCGTCAAACGCTATTGCAGGATTTCTTAACCAGGCTGGGACAGAAACACCCTTGCAACGTAAGAAAGCCTGTCAGGAAAAGATTAAAGGTTTTTATGGCTATAGCTACAAGTGGGACACGAAAATGGTCAATCGTATTCTGACTAATCGTGTCTATACTGGTAGTTTGGAACAAGGTAAGCAAACCAAACTCAATTACAAATCTCAAAAGTCTGTGGCTGTGAATCCAGCAGATTGGGTACGAGTTGATGATGCACATGAGGCAATTATTTCAAAAAGCACTTTTGAGATAGCTAATAACCTCTTACTCCGAGACATTAAACAAGGGAAGAATAGACCTGACCTCTTTGCAGGATTATTGTTCTGTGGTGATTGTCAGTCTCAGCTTTTACAACGAAAACTCCGTTACAAGGACAAAGAGACTGTTCAGTATATTTGTAGCACCTACAATAATGGACGAGGCTGTAGCCGCCATGCAATTAAACAAGAGAGATTGCTTGACTTAGTATCGACCGTTATTCATCAACACCTTGACTGGAAGTCTTTTCTGATTAAAGCTGTTCCTGATTATTTAGACCAAGAACAGTTTTTGGAAGTTGATTTTACTTCTTTGCTTGCGAATCGCAAGAAGTATGAACAGTTGCTCCAGTCCTTGTACTTGGATTTAGACGACGGTTTGATCAATGATACAGAATACCAAGAGTTTCAGCGAAGCTATCGGCAAAAGCTAAAACAGATTGAGGACACCATCATTCAAAAGAAAGCACTGGCTCAAACCCTGTATGACAAACTTCAGGATAAGGAACGGTGGTTAAACCAGTTGAGTGAAATCCAAAAAGATAAAGAACTCAATCGTCTCACTTTAGTGACCTTACTTGACCGGATTGTCATTCATGAGAATCAGGAGTTGACCTTAGTGTTTCATGATGTGGCAGAATTAGAAATCCTCCAGCAGTTTTCTCATAAAGAGACGGAGGTGATCTAATGGCCCGTACCAAGAACCGCTACCGCAAGCAAACGAGCGAAGAGACACCACTTCAAACTTATCTTACAGGCATTTACATTCGTTTGTCGAATGAACGTACAGAAAGTTGGCGAAACAAATCGCACTCCTTAGAAACGCAAGAAAGTCTAGCTAGAGCTTTTGCTAAGGAGAAAGGTTTAGTTGTAACCAAGTGTTACATCGACTACGAGTATTCAGGCACAACTTTTAACCGACCTGCCTACCAGGACATGATGGATGACCTCAAAAAAGGTATCATCAACTGTATCTTAATTCGAGACTTATCTCGTCTGGGTCGTAACTATATTGAGATGGGACGACTGATTGATAAAGTATTCCCTTTTATGGGGGTTCGCTTTATCTCAATCAATGATAACCTAGACACTCTCAATGGGTTAGGAGATAAGAAATCCTTTGAGGTGGAAATTAAGAATTTGGTCAATGACCTTTATTCTAAGGATATTTCAAAGAAAGTTACCGCTAGTCACATTCAGAAAGCCAAACAAGGTTATGTCATCGCTGGTTTTGCCCCATATGGTTACCAATTAAGGAAACAAAATGGTGGCAATCGATTGCTCATTGATTCAGTGGTTCAACCAATTATGGCAGATGTCTTTGAAAAGTTATTAGCAGGCCTATCTATTAAACAGGTGACAAAATACCTTAATCAACAGAATGTTGCTACGCCAATGTCTTATCGCCAAACAGGAAAAGTCTATAGAGCAGAACAAGACAATCGACAATGGAGAAGCGCTAATCTTCAGCGACTGGTGCAAAATCCTGCATTTTATGGTAGTCTGATTCAACGTCGGCATAATAAGACCTTATCAGAAAAAGATTACATCCAGGTAGATGATTGTCATGAGGCTTATATCACTAAGGAAGACTACCAGACCCTTCGGAGACTCAGTCGTGAACGTCGCCAAACAAGAAAGCATACTCAACTTAGAACAGCTAATCGGTATAGGGGGCTTGTTTATGCTAAGGGAAAAGCAACTCAAATGCCAAGATATTGCAAGCATTTCTCAACTCTCAATTCAGAGTATGATTACTATTACTTTATGGATTACCTTTATGATTCAGAATCATTGGAAAGACAGACTGTCTATATCAGTGAACAAGCCTTAGATAAGATTGTGTTGAGCGTAGTTCAGACAGAGATGAATCGGCTTGGTACGATGAAATACTTGTTGCCAAGATTAGAAACAAAGAGGGAGGAATGCCTTAAAGTCTATCAAAAACAAATCAAAAACCATCAAAGGGCTTTGACTAGCTTGCAAGCTGAGCAAAGCGAACTTTACCAGAACTACCGCCTTGAAGCTCAGGAGAGAGAGACCTATCTGTCTCAAAAGGCTACTATCACCTCAAAGATTGAAACCCTCTCACAAGAGATAGCTCATTATGAGGCTTTGATGAGGCAGATTGAGGAGAAACATAGCCAGCAAGTGAACTGGGTTAGACATCTAGCTAAGAGCCAAAATCAAGTTGTTTTAACGGGAGAACTCTTAAATGTTTTAATAGAACGGATTGAGGTTGATGTGGATAAGTCTGTAACAGTCACTTTTACTTGCCAGATTGGAGGTAATGAACGTGACTAAAATTGCTCTGTACCTCCGTTTGTCAGTAGATGAGGCTGAAACAGATGAAAGTAACTCAATCACGAATCAACGGTACTTGTTAAACCATTATCTTGACCAAACACCTGAGTTTAAGAACTGGGAGCGCTTGGAATTTGTGGACGATGGTTTTTCAGGAACAAGCCTGAATCGTCCGTCTTTTCAACGGTTGATGGCTGCTGTGAAGGTGGGAACTATCCGACATATCCTTGTTAAAGACTTGTCCCGATTTATGCGTGATTATCTGGAGTTAGGGAACTATTTGGAAAATATCTTTCCTTTTCTTGGGGTTCGCTTCATCGCTCTCAATGACCACTATGACAGTTTGACGTCTGAACAGAATGGACTAGATATTGATGTGCCTTTTCGGAATTTACTCAATGATTTCTATGCCAAAGATGTTTCTGAAAAGGTTAAGAGTGCGATGAACAGCATGAAACGCTCGGGCAAAAACATGAGCTGGTTGCCCCCATTTGGTTATCTCAAGGATCCAGAGGACCGTTTCAAGATTATTATTGATGAGACAGTTGCACCAATTGTTCGACGGATTTTCGCCTTGTACCTTGATGGTAATAGTTACCAAACAATTGCTCGACTCCTGAATGAAGAACAAGTCATTACTCCAGCAGAACGAAAGATGCAAATCAGTCAGGCACGTTACGCAAAGTCACTCCGTTTAACAACTGAGAAAAAACGAAATGTTTGGAGTAGCACTACCGTTGGTCAAATTTTAAAGAATGAAGCCTATAAGGGAACTTATCTTTTTAATACTCGGACGTATGTAAGGGGGAAGCATGTTTTCAGACCGAAATCAGAGTGGGAGCGGATTGAGAACAATCACGAAGCGATTATTTCATCAGAACTATTTGAACAAGTTGTCCAATTAAAAGGATCAAAAGCCACTAAAAGAAAACAGCATCAGATACCTAAAACATCATCTGTATTGACAGGTCTGATTCGTTGTGAGCATTGTGATCATTCTTTGATTGGACATTACAACCATCAAGGTTACCAATATTTTTCCTGTCGTTATTGTAAGGGGCAGGGAGAAAAAATGAAGTCTTGTCGAGTGGATAGGATTGAACAAGCAATCAAAGGGAAACTAGGAGATGAAGCGGTAAAACCTCATCAAAAGGTATCTAAGACCCTTGTTCTTCGGGAAATTGAACGATTGAAGACAGAAAAACTTGCCTGCTTTCAGGACTATAAGGATAGCCTGTTGACCAGAGAAGATTATATTGCCAAGAAAAAGGAAGTGGATAAATCTGTTCAGGCTTTGGAAGAGCAGTTGAAAGAAGCTAGCTATGTTCAGTTACCAACTGACAAGAGGTTAAGCAAAGAAATTGTAGTTGCACACGTTGACAAAGTTGTGGTTGATTGTCTTGGTTTTTTTACAGTCATCTACAAATAGCTGAGGAGGAGACTTGTATCCTAGCAAGTCTCTTTCTTGATGGGATAGTTTGTGGTATAATGAGTGTGTAATCTAGCAAATAAATAGTGTCAGTTACTTGACATAAGAGGGCCATGTCGAACGTGGCGAGAGTATTATTTCCTCTGTCGTCCGCGAGGTCAAAGAAGAAACGGGCTTGACTGTCTCCAATCTCGAACTCTGTGGGATTCAAAACTGGACGGATCCTACTGACCAGTATCGCTATCTGGTATTTTGCTACAAAACCAGCCATTTTTCAGGCTCTATCCAAACTTCAGATGAGGGGGAGGTCTTCTGGATTGACCGTGCAGAATTGAAGAATCTCCAACTTGCTGACAGTTTTGAATCCATGTTGGAAATCTTTGAACATCCACAACTGACGGAGAATTTCTACTGGTTTGAAGACGGTGAGTGGAAGGTGGAGAATCGATAATGAAAAATAGCTGGAAATGGCAGTTGCTGTGAGGGAGTTGAGTCTTATTTCAGAATTGAGTGAGATGTTAAATCTGGAGGATGGAAGATGGGATTATTTGATTTTTGGAAAAAGAATAAAGATGAGATGACAGAAGTGACAACAGCTGCCCAGCAGCCAGTTGCTTTTGGTGTAGAAGCAGTCTTTAACTTGCCAGATTCTGAGAGTGTCATATTAGCAGGTCAGGCTTACGGTACAATAAAGGTTGGTGATAGGCTTACTTTTGTTAAGGGCAGCCGGGAACATACTGTACTAATCAAGGGGATTGAGAAATCTCAAATTTCTATGCAAGTCTTGAACAATCAAAAAGGTAGCTTGAGAGTAGCTCTGCCTGATAAAGAGTTTGCCAAAACAGGGTTAGTCCTGTATAATGCTGTTGCTAGCGTTGACTTTAAAGAAGAAGCTTATCTCAGAGCGTTAGCTGATGGTTTTATTGGCTTTCAAGAGGCAATTTTAAAACCCGAGGATATTCAGAAAGCCAGCTTAGCTGATGTTGCTGAATTGGTAGGGCTATTTATTGATTACTGTAGAAGAAACGACAAATTTTTCTCAGCAGAGGAAATTGACGAGAATCTTCAAAAAATCAAAACATTGAAAGATATTGTCAGAGACAAACTTTTAGTAGCTGATAGGATCTATGTTCTCCAATCGACACGAACCGGAGAAGCTCACCTCCATTCTGAAACCTTCCAAAGAGAAGATGGCTCATTCCTTTGTACAGATCCGTTGATACAGATTGTAGATGAGGAACGCTACGACTATGTAATGACAAAATTAACAGAAGCTAAACGGACTGATGTGACTTTACGAAAGGTTGAAAAAGGGGAAGATGGTGAAGGAATTACCAACGCTTTAGGAACTGAATTTTACCTAAATGGAGCACTTGGAGTTTTTATTGAGTCCAAAGATACAGTAGTCTGGGCGAAAGAGTTGGTTCCAAAACCCGATTTTAGTGGAATTCCAGAAATTCAAGTACCAATTACTAACCCAGATTTGGTTCGTTGGATGTTGCTTATGGGACAAATAGGTCATCCAGAAACAGATGAAGCTAAGCAAATTTTTCAGTTGTACTATGGTTTTATGGCTAGGGAATTGATGGGTGCCAAGTTGCTAATCCCAATGAAGGGTAATCTTATCCACGATGCTGTTGATGCAGATGGGAAAACGGTATTGAAAGAGAAATCTACCATGTCCTTTCCAGTTCGTGAAGGGAAATACAAAGATGGCCGGACAACGCTTCAAGTCTTTACAGACTGGAAACGATTGCGAATGGTATTTGATGATGAATGGAATGGGATGATAACGACGGTTGATGATTTTATTGAGCAGCACGATTTTGCTATCAATGCTACACAATACCTAGATGCTGGTATGTATATTAGCAAAAGTGCCTATGATGACATGAAAAAGATATGGGGCGATAAGCCAATTGATCACATTAAACTCAAAATGAAACAGATGAATGAGAAGAAACACACATGAGAATCGCAGACAAAAACGTTACTCGGGCTGTCCTTGAGCGCCACGGGTTTACCTTTAAGAAATCTTTCGGTCAGAACTTTTTGACCGATACCAATATTTTACAGAAGATTGTGGACACGGCAGAGATTGACCAGAATGTCAATGTCATCGAGATTGGGCCTGGCATCGGGGCTTTGACCGAGTTTTTGGCGGAAAATGCCGCCGAAGTCATGGCTTTTGAGATTGACGACCGCCTGATTCCGATTTTGGCGGACACCTTGGGTCGCTTTGACAATGTGACCGTGGTCAACCAAGACATCTTGAAGACCGACCTGCAGACCCAGATTCAGAATTTCAAGAATCCTGACCTGCCCATCAAGGTCGTGGCCAACCTGCCCTACTACATCACCACCCCTATCCTCATGCACCTGATTGAGAGCAAGATTCCCTTCAGCGAGTTTGTGGTCATGATGCAGCGGGAGGTGGCCGACCGCATTTCTGCTGAGCCAAACACCAAGGCCTACGGTAGCCTGTCCATCGCGGTCCAGTACTACATGACTGCCAAGGTGGCTTTCATCGTGCCTCGCACCGTCTTTGTGCCCGCACCAAACGTAGACTCCGCAATTCTCAAAATGGTCCGTCGCGAGCAACCCTTGGTCAGCGTTAAGGACGAAGATTTCTTCTTCCGGGTGTCCAAGGCCAGCTTTGTGCACCGCCGCAAGACCCTGTGGAACAACCTGACCAACCATTTCGGCAAGTCCGACGAGGTCAAGGACAAGCTGACGCGGGCACTTGGCATGGCAGAGCTGGAAGCCAGTGTCCGTGGAGAAGCACTTTCCATGGCTGACTTCGCACGTTTGTCTGACAGCCTTCAGGAAGTAGGTTTATAAGCAAGTATTGATTGCGGAGAAATCTGCAATCAATATTTATTTTAATGGAAAATTGTTTCCCTATTTGCCTTGTTCGTTGACAGTGGGTGGAAAGCTTGCTATACTGAAAAGTGACTAACTTTTGAAAAATATTGTCTGCAAATTGGCAGAATATTTACAAAAACAAGAGAGGATTTCCCTCTTTTTTTATGAAGGTATCGATATGTTAAAAACTATGCTAAAAAAGCATCCCCATTTAGTAGCCCTGGGCCTATTTGTGGGCTTTTCTTTATTATTATTGGTTCCCCACTTGCTCACTAAGGGCATGGTGACAGGTGCGGACTTGATTTTCCACTACAATCGTTTCTATGATGCGGCTATGCAGATGAAGGAGGGGAATTTCTCCTATATCATCAGTTTGTATGGCTACCAGCAGTCAGGACGGATTGTCAATGCTCTCTATGGACCTTATTTTGCCTATTTACAGGGGGCGCTAGTTCTTTTAAGTGGGACCTGGTTCCGCTATCAGATTTTATCCAATCTTTTCTTGGGAACTCTGAGTGCAACCTCCCTCTATTTCCTCATGCGTGAGGTCAAGGTCAAATATACTCATTCCATTCTCTTATCTATGTTCTTTGTGACGACCTACTCCATTCAGTATTGGTGGGCAACCCAAGGATTTACCAGCTGGGGAGTGGCTCTCTTTCCGCTTTGTTTAATCCCTGCAGTGCGTTTCTTGCAGACCAAAAAAGTACCGAAATTCCTCATGGCAGGAGCGGTAGGGCTCATGTTGCAGGTTCATATGCTATCGACCTTGTTCTTGGTCATTGCCTACGGCATTCTCTTCCTTATTGGTTGGTGGAAATCAGACCAAAAAATGAAGATTATTGGGCAAGTAGCCCTGTCGGTAGGGATTTTTCTGCTCCTGACTATCAATATCTGGTTGCCACTGGTTTATATCAATGCAACCAACGCTTTGGTACCACCATTTGTTAACAAAAAATTTGTACTCAATACCGTAACGTGGCTCAAAACAGCCTTTCTATACTATCCATATCCATTGCCAATTTTCTTTGGGACCTATCTCTATTTCTTGGTGAAAAATTGGAAGAAACAATCGCTGGTTCTGGCTGGTCTTGCTTTTACCTACGCAGTATTTTTGATTTTGTCAACCAACCTCTTCCCTTGGCAATTAGTAGCTGGCAAGGGGATTGACTTAGTTGAGTTGATCCAATTTCCATTCCGCTTTTTCCTCTATGCCAATGCTCTTTTACTGGCAGTCGTAGGGGTCCAGGTTTCTGGTTTGTCAGAAAAAATGCAGAAAATCTTTTCTGGTTTGACGATTATTTCTTTGCTTATTTCGGTTGGTTTCCTCTGGAATCAGAGTTATAAGGAAATCAATGGGCATTACTACAGCGATACCTTCCTACAAAAACGAATTCATACGACTCTGTACGGTACAACGGAAGAGATACGAGCTTCTTTCTATTCTAAAGACTTGGGCGAATTTATCCAGATTGCTCAGAAATCCACGCCGGACTATGTACCAGATTTATCAGAAAAGACTGGACATCTGACCAACGAAGAGTCGGATAATACCTATTTTACCTATCGTGACCAAGTGATTTTACCAAATCAAGATTTTGTCAAAGAAGTTGATGGTAATCAGCTGGTGGTGACTTGGACGGCGTCAGAAGCAGAAGAAACTGCGGTACCAGTTATTGTTTACCAAGACAGTCAGCTTATTTTGAATGATACCGCTTTAGATAGAGAAGATATGATTCTTTCCACAATCGGTGTACCAACAGTTACCAGCCAACCGGGGCAGAATACTCTTGTCCTATCCTACAAGCAACAATGGTGGTTACTGCCTGTTATCGCGATTAGCTTGACTGGATGGCTAGTCTGGTCGATGTACTACATCGTTATTTACCGAAAATCAAACCTTTCCTAAGAGAGAAATGTTATGAAACAAATCAATCCAAAGGCAAGCAAGCAATTTATTCTAGTCATGATTATGACCGTTTTGCTTGCGATGGGTCGGGCTCTATTGCTAAGTGGAGTATCTTTCCCGCTCTGGTTTATTCCTCTGCCCTTGCTTGCCTATTCTATTTTTACTTTTTATATCTTGGTCCTGCTGGATAGGTATGAAGACTTTATCAAAACCAAGGTCTTTGCCAAGTATGTGGGCTACTTCATCGGTGGCCTCTATCTGGTCAATCTGGTCTATCGCCTCAACGCTAAGAAATTCCAGCCCTGGAACATCTTCCGCAACAATCTCTTCCAGTATGAGTTGGTGCTTATGTTGCTCCTGCCTCTTTTGCTGGCTATTTACTGGCGAAATAATGGGCGAATCCGTGGGAAATTGAGGAGCTGGTCAGACAAGTATCTGGTGGCAGATGGCTACCTGCTTTTGACCAGTCTCTTGTCCTTGAGCCCTCTGGCCATTTCCTACTGGAAGGACAGCCACTATGAAACGCTGGTGGAAAAAGGCATCTACACGGACTTCTTCGTACAGGTACCGATTTTTGCGGTGCTACACTTTGTGGCGATCTATTTCTTCCTACGCTATCTGGTCAAGACCTGGCAGGAGTTTCGGGCCCACAGGACCAATGTCCACAGCATGGTCTTTATCAGTCTGGTGCTGGCAAGTCTGTCCCATATCGGCTATCAGGTCTCTATGGCTGGGGCGACGGGGTCTTATTTTACCCGCCATCTCTTCCCTGGTGCCATCATTTTTCAGATAGTCTGTCTCTTTTTGCTCAACGTCATCATCAGCCTAGTGCTCAATCGTCAGGTCCTGTCGGCGGCTGTTATTGCCAGCCTCAATGTGACCTTGATTACAGCCAATTTCCTCAAATTCCGCTACCGGTCAGAGCCTCTGACTCCAAATGATTTCAAGTGGATTGGAAATATGGGGATGATTCTCAGCTTCATCAGTTTGCGCATTGTCCTTGTATCAGTCGTCTTTCTAATCATCGCCGCTTATTTCTATCGTCGTATTCACAGGCGCTATTTCCTGGGGTCAATTGTAAAGACCTTCTGGAAGCGCTTGGTGACGGTTGCCATGATTGTTTTCTTGATTGTGGGAATGGGCTTTGCTATCCGCAAGGAAAAAGACCACAAGATTGCCAGTTGGATACCGATTTTGTCCCAGGTCAATAATTGGCGGAACGTGGATTGGAAGGGCTATGCTTTCGTGGCTCGTTATCGCACGCTATCCTTCCTCTGGCTGCAACAGTTGAGTAAGACCAGCATGGAAGAACCGCAGGGATATTCGGAGAAAACCATTAAGGCTATCGTCAAGAAATATGAAAAGCTGGCAGAGGAAATCAACGCCGAACGTGCCAATCAGCTGACCGACCAGACCGTTATTTACATTCTCAGCGAGAGTCTGGCGGACCCGAGACGGATTCCGGGTGTGACCTTGAGCCAAAATGTCCTGCCAAATATTGAGCAGATTATGAGCCAGACGACCAGCGGTCTCATGAAGAGTGACCATTATGGTGGGGGTACGGCTAATATTGAGTTTCAGGTTTACAGTGGCTTGCCTTTTTACAATTACAATTCGTCCATTTCGTCTGTCTATCTGGATGTGGCACCTCGGATGAAGAAGTTGCCAAGTATCAGTGATTTGTATGCGGACACGGCGCGTGTGGCCATCCATCCTTATTTTGATACCAGTTACAACCGCAATGCCATCTACCAGCAGCTGGGGATTGAGCAATTTTACACATTGAATTCTACGACCCATCCTATTGCGGTGACGGCTGAGGATTATCAGGGGAATTTTGTCAGCGATAAGAAGACCTATGATTTGATACTGGAGCAGGTGCGGTCAGGTAATCCTCGATTTGTCTCGGCTATAACCATGCAAAACCATGTCCAGTGGCACTCAGAGGAGCCTGTTGCCATTACAGGTACAGGGGTCAATTTCACGGCTGAGGAAAATGCCAATTTGACCAGCTATGCAAGACTGTTGTCCTTTACGGACCAGTCGACCCGTGATTTCTTGGACCAGCTCAAGCAGTTGGATCAAAAGGTAACGGTTGTCTTCTATGGCGACCACCTGCCGGGGCTCTATCCTGAGTCAGCTTTTGTGACAGACCCTAGCCTCCAATACAAGACGGATTACTTCATTTGGAGCAATTTTGAGACGGAGGACCGTCATTACGAGTTGGTCAATTCAAGCGATATGAATGCCCTCATGCTAGAGACCACCAATGCCAAGGTCAGCCCTTACTATGCCCTCTTGACGGAAGTCCTCCACAAGGACCGAGTGGGTTTGACCGAGCGCGATGCCAAGGTAGCAGAAGAACTCAAGATGGTCCAGTACGACCTATCGACAGGCAAGGGCTACCTGCTCAAACAAAAGAATTTCTTTAAGGTTACGGAATAACACTAAAACCCAAGCCAGTTGTCTGACTCGGGTTTTGAGTTTTTATCATGATATGCGGAGGAAGGGATTTGAACCCTCACACCCGATGGGCACATGCGCCTGAAGCATGCGTGTCTGCCGTTCCACCACCTCCGCTTATAGATACTATTATACTACGTTTTTCTTCATTTGGCTAGAGGCAAATGCAACTTTACATCTTTCTCTATTTGGCTTATACTGGGAGTGGGCCAGAACTCAGAAAGTTGAAAGAGTTCGTTTGCCCCCACAGCTTCAAAGGTTCCTCGAGCCTTTTGAACAATCAACCCCTGCGCTAATGTGTTTCTCCTAATCAAATAGTTTGGTGTAGGAGTTTATACCAATCTAGATTTGAATTTTTCTTGGAGAAATGAGGGGGTTTATGTTATTGTCTTTGGCCTTAATTTGTATAGCAGCGGTTACTGTTTCTTGGCTATGCCAAAAGGGTGGTCTGCCTAAAATCATTGGTTTCCTGCTTGTTGGTATGATGCTGGGACCCTATGTTGGGAATTGGATTGATAGGAGTTTATTGGATAATTCAGCAGATATTCGTAAGATTGCCCTGATTATTATTTTGATAAAGGCAGGTTTGACCATAAAATTATCGGATTTCAAGACCATTGGTCGGTCAGCCGTGCTTATGTCCTTCCTACCAGCCTGTGCAGAGTTGGTCGGCTGCGCCTCTTTTCTTTGACCTGTCCTATGGGGAGGCCGCTCTGATGGGCAGTGTCATGGCAGCAGTATCTCCTGCGGTTTTTGTTCCGCGCATGGTGGACTTGATTGAAAATAAAGTTGGCCATCAGAAGAAAATTCCCCAAATGATACTGGCGGGGGCCTCATTTGACGATGTGGTGGTGATTGTCCTGTTTACGGCCTTCCTTAGCCTGGTTCAGAAGGGGGATTTCCAAGTCCTATCCCTGGTCAATATTCCACTGACTATTCTGACCAGTATGCTAGTGGGGGTCTTGGCAGGCTTAGCCTTTGCCAGGTTCTTGAAAACAATTCGCCAGTCTGACAGCCTTCCTCCTATCTACCAATACCTCTTGCTCTTTAGCTTGTCCTTCTTGTTGGCGACGATTGAGGCCCGCTATGCCAATCAGTTTCCATTCTCAGGCTTGTTGGCTATTCTGGTGGCGACCATGGTGGTCAATCGTCAGGCCTTGCCGGTTGAGGTTGCAGGGTTTGCTGGTTTCTTTAGCCGTTTGTGGGTCATTGGGGAAATTTTCCTCTTTGTCTTGGTCGGGTCCATCGTGGATATTTCCTACGTTGCAGTGGCTGGTTTGCCAGCGCTGGGCTTGATTGCTCTGACCCTGGTCATCCGCTCCCTGGCTGTCTGGCTTAGCGTCAGTGGCAATGGCTTTAGTAAGCGGGAAAAGCTGTTCTGTGTTATTGCCTATCTGCCCAAGGCAACTGTTCAGGCGGCTATCGGTGGTATTCCCCTGGCGGCCGGTCTGGCTAGTGGGCAATTGATTTTATCTGTGGCTGTTTTGGGGATTCTAGTCACCGCACCTCTAGGGGCTATCCTGCTGGACCGATTTGGCAAAGAATTACTAGAAAAATAGCCGTAAGTAGAAAAACGCACTATGGATAAAAAGAGTCAGTTTTTAGATGAGGGAGTAGCAGTTAAACACCTGTTATTCCCTTTTTTCTAGGGAATTTTGGTATAATACTTATAAGAATACCCAAAGGAGTCTTGTTTGCAAGGAAGAATTATTAAGGCCTTGGCTGGTTTTTACTATGTCGAGGCGGATGGACAGATTTATCAGACCCGAGCGCGGGGAAATTTTCGCAAGAAAGGCCAGACGCCCTACGTTGGAGATTTTGTGGACTTTTCGGCTGAGGAGCAGTCGGAGGGCTACATTTTAAAAATCCATGAGCGCAAGAATAGCTTGGTGCGGCCACCCATTGTCAATATTGACCAAGCGGTCGTGATTATGTCGGCCAAGGAGCCGGATTTTAATACCAATCTCTTAGACCGTTTTTTGGTGCTCTTGGAGCAAAAGGAGATGGAGCCGATTGTTTACATTTCCAAGATGGATTTACTGGAGGACCATGCGGAAATGGATGCCTTCAAGGCCATCTATGAAAAAATTGGCTATCCCTTCATTTACAGCTTGGAGGAGCTGACGCCGCTCTTGACCGACAAGGTCACGGTCTTTATGGGTCAGACAGGTGTGGGCAAGTCGACCTTGCTCAATCGCCTTGCGCCAGATTTGGCCTTAGAAACGGGGGCGATTTCAGACAGCCTTGGTCGCGGTCGCCATACGACACGTGCGGTCAGTTTTTACAATGTATTCGGCGGGAAAATTGCGGATACACCGGGCTTTTCATCCTTGGACTACGAGGTCAAGGAGGCAGAGGCTCTGACGGATTGTTTCCCAGAAATTGCGGAGGCCAGTCAGGCTTGCAAGTTCAGAACTTGTACTCATACTCACGAGCCGGACTGTGCAGTCAAGGCTGCGGTAGAAAGCTCTGCCATTTCCCAAAGTCGCTTTGACAATTACCTGCAATTTTTGAGCGAAATCCAAAATCAGCGCGAAACCTATAGCAAAGTTAGTAAGAAATTCAAATAGAAAGTTGGTTCCTATGTCACATTACAAGATTGCGCCATCTATCTTGGCGGCAGATTATGCAAATTTTCAATCAGAACTGGAGCGCCTAGAGGCGGTTGGTGTTGAATATGTCCACATCGACGTCATGGACGGTCATTTTGTGCCCAATATCAGTTTCGGTGCCGACGTGGTGGCTGCCATGCGTCCCCATAGCAAACTGGTCTTTGACTGCCATTTGATGGTGTCCAATCCAGAAAATCATATCGAAACCTTTGCCCGTGCGGGTGCGGACATTTTAACCATTCACGCTGAGGCGACCCTACATCTACATGGAACCTTGCAGAAAATCCATGCGGCGGGTATGAAGGTTGGCGTAGTTATCAATCCGGGTACGCCTTTGGTGACCATTGAGCCTGTGCTCAATTTGGTGGACCAAGTGCTCCTGATGACAGTCAATCCGGGCTTCGGCGGACAGGCCTACATTCCAGAGGTGGCTGAAAAGATTGCAGCCTTGGTGGAAATGCGCAAGGCTAAGGGATTGGATTTTGACATCGAGGTCGACGGTGGTATTGATGATAAGACCATTCATTCTGCCAAGGACGCGGGTGCTAACGTCTTTGTGGCTGGCTCCTTCCTCTTCAAGGGTGACTTGGAGACCAATGTTGCCAAGTTGAGAGCGGCTCTTCATGATTAGGGTCGCAGCCGTCGCTGGTGGACAGTTTGACAGCTTTCCTGCGCCTGCGGACCTCTATGTGGGCGTAGATGCGGGTTGTTTACGGCTTTTGGAAAATGACCTTCCTCTTGATATGGCAGTTGGCGATTTTGACTCGGTCAGTCCAGCGGATTTATCGCGGATTGAGGAAAGAGCAGAGCTGGTTATCAAGGCCCCAGCTGAGAAGGATGATACGGATTTGGAATTGGCGCTCAAGGAGATTTTCAAGCGGCATCAAACGGCACAGGTTAAGATTTACGCAGCCTTTGGCGGTCGAATGGACCATGCCATGACCAATTTGTTTCTGGCAGCAGAACCTGATTTGGCGCCATTTATGGAGCATATCGAGCTAGTGGACCAGCAGAATGTCATTCGTTTTCGGCCGGCTGGACAGCACAGGATTTCACCGATTGCGGGTATGACCTATATTTCCTTCATGCCGTCCGACGGCAGTCGCTTGACCATCAAACATGCCAAGTATCCCTTGGACGACGAAAATTATTTTTACAAAAAATGCTACGCCTCTAACGAATTTATAGGTAGGGACATGGACATCAGTCTGGACACAGGCTATGTGGTCCTGATTTACAGCAAGGATAAGGATTAGATGGAAATACTACAAATCATCTTGCTGCTTTTGGTGGTGGTCGGTTTGGTCTTTCTCTATGGAAAATGGCAGAGCTTGTCTCTGATGTTGCAAGACCAGGCCGAGGACACTGCTGACCAATTGTCGGACCAGTTGACTTATCAATTGGAATCAACCAGTCTCAAGCAGCAACAGGTTCTCAGCCGCGAAGTCAATGAACTCCGGCGCGAACTCTATCAACAATTAACAGACATTCGGCAGGATATTCACCACAGTCTCCTGCAAAATCGTGATGCCACTGACCAGCGTCTCCAAGCCATTCAGGAGTCCAACGAAAAACGCTTGGAAGAGATGCGTCAGACGGTGGAAGAAAAATTAGAGAAAACCCTGCAAACTCGCCTGCAAGCCTCATTTGAAACAGTGTCCAAGCAGTTGGAATCTGTCAATCGTGGATTGGGTGAAATGCAGACAGTGGCGCGTGATGTTGGTAGCCTCAATAAGGTTTTGTCCGGAACCAAGTCGCGAGGCATCATGGGTGAGCTCCAGCTGGGACAGATTATCGAGGATATTTTGACGCCCAGCCAGTACGAGAGGGAATTTGCGACGGTTAAGGGTTCCGGAGAGCGGGTCGAATATGCTGTCAAGTTGCCGGGGCAATCAGCAGAGGATTATGTCTACCTGCCCATTGACTCCAAGTTTCCACTGGCGGATTATTACCGTTTGGAAGATGCTTATGAAACCGGCGACAGGGACCAAATTGACTTTCACCGCAAGCAACTGTTGGCGGCTATCAAGCGCTTTGCCAAGGATATTCAGAGCAAGTATTTGAACCCGCCTGAAACGACCAATTTTGGTGTGCTCTTTTTGCCAACCGAGGGGCTCTATGCGGAAGTGGTCCGCAATCCCATTTTCTTTGATGACCTGCGCCGGCAGGAAAACATTGTAGTGGCAGGTCCGACGACCCTATCTGCCTTGCTCAATTCCCTGTCCGTCGGCTTTAAGACCCTCAATATTCAGCGGTCGGCCGACGACATCAGCAAGGTCTTAGGCAATGTCAAGCTGGAATTTGGCAAGTTCAGCGATCTATTAATCAAGGCCCAGCGCCAGATTAACCAAGCTAGCTCCAATATTGACAAGCTCCTGACGACACGGACGTCAGCCATTGAGCGGACCCTGCGCACCATTGAACTCTACGAAGACGATCAGACCAAGGGTCTGCTCGGCATTTCTCCATTAGAAGAGGATTTAGATGAAAATTAACCAAATGAAAGTAGATGAGTTCTTCGAAGGATTTTATCTGATCAAGTCATCCGATGTTCGTCAGACCAGAGCTGGCAAGGATTATCTAGCCCTGACTTTCCAAGACGATACGGGCGAAATTGATGGCAAGGTTTGGGATGCCCAACCGGGAAAAATCAAGGATTTTGTGGCTGGAGTGGTCGTTCATGTCCAAGGACGCCGCGAGGTTTACAATAATACGCCTCAGGTCAATCAGTTGGTGATCCGTTTGCCGAAAGCTGGCGAGCCAAATGATCCAGCGGATTTCAAGGAAAAACCGCCTGTTGATGTCAAGGACACCAAGGACTACCTGAGTCAGATGATTTTCCAGATTGAAAATGCGACTTGGCAGCGCATCGTTCGGGCTCTCTACAGCAAGTACGAAAAGGAATTTTATTCCTATCCAGCGGCCAAGACAAATCACCATGCCTTTTACTCCGGTTTGTCTTTCCACACGGCGACCATGGTTCGTCTGGCGGACAAGATTGGCGATGTCTATCCGCAGCTCAACAAGAGCCTGCTCTTTGCCGGGATTATGTTGCACGACTTAGCCAAGGTCATTGAATTGACAGGTCCAGACAATACGGGCTATACTGTTCGGGGCAATCTGATTGGGCACATTTCCTTGATTGATGAAGAAATTACTAAGGTTTTGATGGAATTGGGCATTGATGATAGTCTGGAAGAAGTAACCGTTCTCCGCCATGTCATTCTCAGCCATCATGGTTTGCTGGAATATGGTAGCCCTGTTCGTCCGCAAATCATGGAGGCAGAAATTCTCCACATGATTGACAACATTGATGCGGAAATGATGATGATGCTGACGGCTCTGGAAAAGGTGGGACCGGGCGAGATGACCAGCCGTATCTTTGCCATGGACAATCGCGCCTTCTACAAACCGGATATTGACCAATGAAGATGAAAACCAAATTGATTGCGTGCAGCCCATCACCAAGGGCTGGTCTGCTGACCAAAAGTTTCTGGCTGTGGATGAACATGGTCAGAAATTTTTATTACGTATTGCGCTTGTGGAAAAGTTGGCTGATAAGCAGGCTGAATTTGCCCTACTCAAAATCTTGTTTGAGAGGAATTTGCCAGTGCAAAAAACAGTCGAATTGACTTATGATGGTCAGTCAGTCTACCAGATTTTTGAGTGGATTGAGGGAGAGGATTTGAGACAAGCGGCTCCGAATTTGTCGGATGAAACTCTCTATGAGCTAGGTTGCCAAGCGGGAAAGCTATTAAAAGTCCTTCATCAAATCCCAATTGACCAGACTAGCTTGGATTGGGAGAGCTATTATCAGGCTAAAATTGATAAAAAGACTGCGGCTTACCAGACTGCTAGCCATGCTTATGAGCAGGGGCAGGCCATGTTGGAGTTCATCGAGCGCAGTCGTCACTTGGTAGCGGGTCGTCCGATTGCTTATCACCACGGGGACTTCCATGATGGGAATATGTTGGTGAGCCAGGATGGTCAGCTTTACTTGCTAGATTTTGATCGTTTTGACAAGGGCGATCCTTGGGAGGAGTTCAATCGACTGATATTTACAGTGGAAACTTCTCCAGCTTTGGCACGAGGGATGCTGGATGCCTATTTTGAAGAGGCTATTCCAGAAGAATTTTGGCAGCTGCTGGCCCTTTATCTGACGGTCAATAGCATTGGAGCCTTGGTCTGGGCGGAAGAGGTGAATCCAGACCAGATTCCTCTGATGAAAACGCAGGCTAAACAGCTTTTTGATTGGTATCAGGGCTATAAGGAGGTCATTCCCTCCTGGTATCTAGGTAAAAACAGATAAAAAACGAAAAAAGCGGACTTTCTTGATAGAAAAAGTTCGCTTTTTGTGTGTTGGTGTGGTATAATGAAAAAAAGTGAAAGAGGAAATTGTTATGAAATTAAGAAGAAGTGAACGGATGGTGGTTATTTCCAATTACCTGATTAACCACCCCTATGAATTAACCAGTTTGAATACCTTTGCAGAAAAGTACGAATCAGCCAAGTCTTCGATTTCAGAGGACATTGCCATTATCAAAAAAGCTTTTGAAGAGAGCTCTATCGGACATATCGAGACCATTACGGGTGCTAGTGGGGGTGTTGTCTTTACGCCGTCTATTTCTAAGGAAGAGTCGATCGAGATTGCCCAGAGCCTTCGCAATCAGATGGCGGAAAGTAGCCGTATCCTGCCTGGTGGCTATATTTATTCGTCGGATTTGCTGTCGACGCCCCATGTATTAAAAAATGTTGGCCGCATTATCGCGGATGCCTTTAAGGCAGAGAAGATTGATGCTGTTATGACCGTGGCGACCAAGGGGGTTCCTTTGGCCAATGCCGTTGCCAACGTCCTCAATGTTCCCTTTGTTATCGTTCGTCGGGACTTGAAAATTACTGAAGGTTCGACCGTTTCGGTCAACTATGTGTCGGGTTCTAGCGACCGGATCGAGAAGATGTTCCTCTCTAAGCGCAGTCTCAAGGCCGGTAGCCGAGTGCTCATTGTCGATGACTTTTTGAAAAATGGTGGCACTATCAACGGTATGATTAGCCTCTTGACAGAGTTTGACTCGACCTTGGTCGGTGTAGCAGTTTTTGCGGAAAATCAAAAAGGCGACCGCAGTGTGGCTAACTACAAGTCTCTGCTAGCCGTGACCGATATCAATGTCAAAGAAAACCGAGTGGACGTTGAGTTGGGAAATATTTTTGATTAACTTTTATCCTCCTAAATTTAAAGAGATGTAAGCTGCCCCCTACTTAGATTATGCGTGCAGAAAGAAAAAGCTGAGTGATCAGCTCAGATTGGAGGAAGGTCCGTTTCGGTCATATTCCTTCAATCTTTTTTGCTCTGCGGTCAAAATAGTATAAAATTTTTACAATTATGTTTTGATCTGACTAAATAATTATTTTTTCTATAAATAAAGTTGCATATAGGGTTGTCTTATTTGCTTTTTTATTATATAATGGACTAGTAATTATAAGACAAAAGGAGAATATTATGACACGCATTAAATTAACCCCAAGTGAGCTCCGTACTTCTGCGGTTCGCTATACAGAAGGTTCAGATAACATTGATGCTATTTTATCATCTTTGTCAAATGAGCAATCTGTTATTCGTGAAAACTGGGAAGGTACAGCTTTTGACAGTTTTGATGCTCAATTTGAAGCGCTTAAGCCAAAAATTGTTGAATTTTCTGAGTTGCTTCGAGATATCAATGCCCAATTGAATAAAGTAGCTGACATTATCGAGCAAACAGATGCAGACATTGCAGCGCAAATCAATGGCTAAGGGTTGACGAAGTTCAAATGCAAGGAAGGCGCCAGCCTTCCTATTTTTTATCGAGATGAAGGAGATATGAAAAATGGATAAACAGCGCATTTTGAAGTATGGGAGAAATGCTTTGCTGGTTTTGCTTTTGCTTCTATCTATCATTGGATTAAATATTGCCGTTCAAAACAATACGAGTATTTCCAAGAAAGAGCAGGAAGCAGGGCAACAAACGATTAAGCTGGATGTTGCCCTAGTCAATGAAGATAATACTGTAACCCTAAATGGTACGGAATATAATCTTGGTGCTAGTTATGCAAAAAACATCGAAAAAAATACTGCCCATAACTGGTCAACTGTCAGTCGTGGTACGGCTGATAAGGGATTAAAAGAAGGGCTTTACCAATTGGTGGTGACCATCCCAAGCGATTTTTCAACAAAAATCTTGGATATCAACAATACCAATGTGGATAAAGCGACAATCACGTATAAGATTAATGCAAATGGTAATTTGCAGGTAGAGAATGAAGCGGTTAAGGTGGCAAAAGGAATTATCGCTGACCTGCAAAGTCAATTGATTGATATGTATATGGCTAGCATTCTCGGGAATCTTTATCAGGCACAACGAAATGTTCAGACCTTGTCGGATACAAAGGTGAACAATATCGCTGTCTTTCGAAGTAATCTTTATCAAACAGCCGTTGATTTTAAGACGCTTTTTCCGAATTTGACTTCGACGGCTGATTCAACATTGGCAGCTAACAATCTCTTAAAAGAAGCACTTTCTGGCAATGTAACAATCTATGATAGTCTGAATACAGCACAAACAGGTTTGAAAGATAATTTAGCTAGTTTGATTGAGCAAAGAAATCAAGGTAAATTATCCCAGGAAGAATTTACAGCTGCACTGTTAGAGATGAATAGCTCGGTGCTAAATGCTGAAACTGAGCAGCTGTTTACAGCCATCAAGACGACTCAAGAAGCGCTTTCGGGTCAATTAGGGGCAGCTGCAACAGATGAAACAGGTTCAGCAAGTGGCTATACAGGTCTGGTTGCAAAACTAGATCAGGCTATTGCAGATTTACAGGTCGCTATTGAAGCGGAAAGTACAAAATTAGCAGAACATGAGGCTGCCATTGCTAGTTTTGCTGAGACACACCTCAGTAATTACTACGGCGAGAATTTAGAAACGATTGACCTTGAAGCATTTTTGAGTAAGAGCACAGACTTGCCTATTTCTCTAGCGTCCTATAAAGCTAGCTTAGATCAGATGGTATTGAATCAATTGGCAGGATTGCCAAGTCTGAATCCTACAGACCTGGCTTCTGACTTAAACAAGCTAGATTCGCAAGCTACAGGTAAGATTCAATTTGATACAGCATTTGCGCAAGCCCTATTTGGAGAAGGATTTACGCCGTCTAATGATTTGATGGAGCTACAGAGATTGGCGTCTGAATTAGAACCTCATCTTCAAGCAGCTGCAGATTTTACAGTGCCAACACCAACAACTCAGGCAACTCTTTCTTTAGAAATCCCATCGGGGTTTGACCTGGTATCATGGGAACTAAATGGATCCACATATACCAATCCAAGCGAAGTTGTGGAGCTACAAAAGGACAATATTGTGCTTGTCACCTTGCAGTATGAGAAGAGCTCGACAACTGTCTCAACAACGGTAGTTACTGCCCCAGTATCTAATTCTTCAACGACGGATTCAAGCTCAACAGAAGCAGCGACCCCTCCATCAACAAGTACCTCTACTGATGCGCCAGTTACAAGCACTGAGATGGCTCAGGGGAGTGTCAAGGTAAGTGTTAATAATCTGGAAGTCACAACAGCAGGATTTGATTGGGAAAGTTTCTTGAACAATCAGGAAAATTACCGCAAGGCAGAAGCAGCCTATGCTGCAAAAGTTAGTGAAATTATTGCAAAATATAATCAGGTTAACAATCTGTTCAATCACTACTATCCTGCGGAACCTACTACTGGTGAACGTAGCAGTTTGACATCTAGCTTCTTTCATCAAGATGCAAAATCTTTATTAATATCTTTAGTTACGGACTCAATCAAAGCAAATCTGCAGTCCTATTCAGAAGCGCGTGCGCAAGATCAAGCTCTAAAGGATAAACTAGTTGAATTAGAGGGTCAGAGACAAGAACTAACAGGCCAACTTCAGAATATTAGTACAACAAATTCTGATTTAGCACAACAGATTGCCAATCAATTAGCATTTTTCGATGACATCAAGGCACGGGCTCAGGCGATTGCAGAAGGGCAAGAGCAGCAGACATCTCTTCAAGGAACACATGATACAGAACTAGCAGCTCTTGCTACAGAACTGGATGCCTCACTTTCGATTACTGATGAAGTCAAGACACTATCAACTCAAAACGTCGAGGAGGCGACTAATGTCAATACCGTCTTCACAACATTTACTAATGATGTACAAGCTGCTCAAGAAAGCGGAGAGAATCTATCTTCTGAAGCAACTGCCCTGATGGAGAGGTTTGAATCAGAATTGGCTGAAAATGGCGACTTTGTAAAAACCTTTACTTCTGTCTTAAGCAATACCTATGACAATGGTGTTCCAAATGAAGTAATTTTGGATTTCTTGTCCGCACCATTGACAGAATCGTCTTCATCTGTAAAAGCAACAGTCAACACCTACAGACCTTTCACCTGGATTTTACTCTTGGAGATGGTGACCCTGTTTGCAGCTTATGTTTTTGGTACTCATCGTGTGATTAAGGCTGTGAAAGATAGGTTTAAAGTCAGCCGTCTAGAGGATACAGATTTAGTAACGGTGACTGTGCTCAGCGCTCTATCACTTCTGGTCGGTGGTTTGATCGGGGTTGTATCAAGTCAACAGTTGCAGATTGATAGCGAGTTGATCCCGACTTGGGTGTTGATGATTACCTTGTTTAGCCTATTACTAGCACAAGGTCAGTATCTATTGATAAAAAATGCTAAGGGACTTGGCATGGGGATTAGCTTCTTCATGGTTATCAGCTTTATTTACCTATCCAATGCCATTGGAACAACTGCTAGTTTGACAGGCTTACCTGCCATGTTAAAAACCATCAACCCTCTTTCTGTTTTAGAAAATAGTTTATCTGGATACTTTGATGGCGAAGCTGCCAGTCTGGCAGTGATTGCTACGGCGCTCGTATTGGGGCTTGGTTTTGCGGCTTTGAATGCTTTTGTTGATGTGGAAAAATTCTTAAATAAAAAAGAGGATTAAATGAAAAAGATAGCACTTGTTCTTAGTTGCCTGGTTCTCTTTCTTCCGGTTGGGCTAGAAGCGTCCGAACTTGGGGACAATAGTCTTCAAATTGATAGTTCACGCATTGAAGTAGAAAAAGAAAAGAAAATAGGTAGTCAGGATTTACTGGTCCAATCTTTGTTTCTGGCACCAGATCAAGCAGAATTGACTGCCAAAAAAGAAGCTGATCAAGTATTATTAGAGCATCAGCTAAATAGCCTATTCCAAACTGGTGAGAAACCAAGCACGGATATTTTGCAAGTGGGGAACTTGTTTGATACTCGGACCCATAAGGTGATGACGACCAAGGTAGATAGTGGGACAGAGGGGGCTCCAGCAGGGCTTCTCTCTAGCCTGTTTTTTGCTTCTATTGTAGTTGGCATTCTATTGCTTGCAAGTTTAGCAACCTATTTGATGGGTAAGGATGAAGTAGGCCAGGAATAATCTTCTAGTGGTCTATTGGAGGAGATGAGATGGGGACGCATATCAATGTTACCTTATATGATGGAGGACGAATCAGGGACTTACGGATTCCGACTCATATTGAGGTTAGGAGATTAATCAAGGAGTTGGATGGTATCTTCGAAAAAGAGAATGCTAGAAAAAAATACCAACTCCATGTTGTTAATAAGGGGTTCATTTTGGACGAAGGGAAAGTATTAGCCGATTATCCTGTGACAACGGGAGATGTTGTAGAGGTTTTGGAGGTTTAGGGTGAAAGAAGAAACATTTGTCTTTGGTGGACAGGAATTTGTCTTTTTAAAGGGTGATAAAGAGTGGCACCTTGATGTAAAACGGTCTGATGTGGCAACTCAAGAGCTATCTGACCTGCTCTTGTTGGATCTGCACCACCCTCAATTTTTACAACAGGAAATGACGGTGGATGAAGATACAGTTCATTTCACCTATCATCTGGATGCATTTGGGCAAACCTTTGAGGATATGAAGGAGAAAGAGTTTTCTGAAAAACTACGACTTTCTCTCAATGTTTTGGAATTGAAGCAGGCTTTGAAATTGCCAATCACCTTTTTCGTGCATCCGTCATCTGTCTTTATTACTAAGGATGGTCGGGCCAAAATAGCCTATCGGGCTATCCCGGAGAAGATGGTGCCTCAGACCTTGGATGTTGCGGATTTATTGAAGCAATTCAAATCTTATATCCTAGCCTTATTTACAGAGCATGATTTTATGGACCTTTACAATGGTGCGCTGGATGTGGTTCCTGTACCAGAGTTCTTAGATACCATTCGCAAGGCAGAGGATATGGATAGTTTGGAAGGACTTTTGCAGGGCTATTTTCAGGATAAGTTGGAGGAGGAGAAGGCGACTTTGACACGGGTATCTCGGGCCAAGCATCGCCTCTATCGGTATGCGACCATCTGGCTATCTGCCATCGCAAGCTTGTTGCTCCTGCCCTTGATCTATCTGGTTTTCATCCACAATCCCTTTAAGGAAAAAATGCTGGATGCGGATACGGCCTTTATCAAGGTGGACTATCCTGGGGTGATTAGTGAGTTGGAGCGGGTAGAGGTTTCTAGTCTTCCCTACACTCAAAAATATACTCTTGCCTATGCCTACATCCAGGGGTTTGATTTGAGTAATGAACAGCGTTCTGTTATCTTAAATAATGTGACGCTCAAATCAGATGAGCAATACTTGGACTACTGGATTGAAATTGGTCGTGGTAACAGCCAAGAAGCTTTGGATTTGGCCAAGCGTTTGGATGATTCGGATCTGATTTTGTATGCTCTTTACCAGCAAATGGAACAGGTTCGTGAAAATACGACTTTGTCGGGAGAAGAGCGGGAAACAACCTTGGATGAGTTGAAAGCGGAGTATCAAAAGTATTGGGATACCCGAACTACGATTTTGAATGAAGATGGGTCACAGGTGGAAACAGGTACAAGTTCGACTTCTAGTTCAACCTCTTCTACAGAGTCATCATCAACAAGTTCATCGAGCTCGAGCGGGGAATAAGCTATGGCAGAGACAGTAGTTTTTTATAAAGATGGTTTTCGCTATGTGGCGGATGTGTCTGCTGGGAAAAAGATTCTTTTTCAAGGCACAGAAAAGGCACAGGTTTTTGTCTCCTCGCTGGATACTCCTTTGACGATTTGGTTAGATGGAGTACAAGTTTGCTATGACTATGATGGAGTGGAAGGAAACCTTGTATCTGGTATGTCTTTGGCGGGGGGCGTGGTCTATCTTCTTCCGTCGGAGCAAGTGATCCTAGACCCTCTTGATAAGCAGGAATTAACGATCGGCCAGCATGCGGGAAATAGTTTTGTCCTTGCAGGGTCAAGTTGCCATGTCTTGCTCAAACGCAGTGGTCAGTCATGGATGCTTTATCGTTTGGCGGGCTCCATCTATATCAATAACCTTCTGATGGAGAAGGGGGAAATGGAGCTGGCTCTTGGAGATGAGCTTGCTTTTGAGGATACTTTTTTCAAATTTTATGCAGATGAGGTCCTGGTCGCGGGTCCTGTAGAGGCAAGTGATGAGTTGGCGCGCAAGTCTTCTTCGCGCTACGCCTTTTATGCGGACTATCCAGACTACCACCGTTCTCCACGGATTATCTATCGGAGTTCAGAGGATAGGGTAGCCATCAATGCGCCCTCGTCAGAACCTTCTAAGCCAACGGATGGTTTATTGAAGCTGATTCTGCCTCCTTTGATGATGGTGGGAATTACCATCGTCATCATGATTTTCCAACCTCGCGGTCTCTATGTGCTTGCGACTATTGCCATGTCCTTTGTGACGATGGGGATGTCGATTTCAAGCTATTTCAAGGGGCGGAAGGACTATCAAAAAGAGTTAGTGGATCGGGAAGCGCTCTATCACGACTATCTAGCAGATAAGGCTAAGGAGTTGGCAGGTCTGGCTAAGGAACAAAAGGATGGTCAGCTCTATCACTATCCTGCTATCGAGACCTTGGTGGACTTGGCGGATAGCTACCACCACCGGATCTATGAGAAGACGCCTCTGCACTTTGACTTTCTCTACTACCGCTTGGGTCTAGGTGAGGTTCCAGTCTCCTATGATCTGAACTATGCCCAGACGGAGCGGTCAGGTAAGCGGGATCCCTTGGAGTTGGAGGGTTTTCAACTCTATGAGAAACACAAGACCATATCAGAAATGCCCATTGTGGCCAATCTCTCCCATGGACCTGTCGGCTATATTGGTCCCCGTGCCTTGGTGATTGAGCAGCTCCAGTTGCTGGTCAACCAGATTGCGCTCTTTCATTCCTATCATGATGTGCAGTTTATTACCATCATGCCAGAGGAGGAGAAGGAGCAGTGGGATTGGATGCGGTTCTTGCCTCATGCGACCCTGCAGGATATGAATGTCCGTGGCTTTGTCTATAACCAGCGGACTCATGATCAGGTGCTCAACTCGCTCAATCAGATTTTGAAATTACGGAAGGCTCAGAAGGAAGATAAGTCCAATCGGGAGTCAACTCTCTTCAGCCCTCACTATGTGGTCTTGATCACGGATGAGAAGTTGATTTTGGACCATGTCATCATGGAGTTCTTCACAGAGGATCCGACGGAGCTGGGCTGTAGCCTGGTCTTTGTGCAGGATGTGCTGTCTTCTCTGTCTGAGAATATCAAGACCATCATTAATATCAAGGATCGAAACACTGGTCAGCTGGTCATGGAAGAGGGGCACTTGCGTGAGATTGACTTCGCCTTGGACCACTTCCCAGTTGGCTATGATAAGGAGACCTTGGTGCGCCGCTTAGCTCCGCTCAACCACTTGCAGAACCTCAAGTCTTCTATCCCAGAAACGGTGACATTTATGGAGATGTACGGGGCTGAGACCTTTGAGGACTTGGGCGTTGTCAGTCGTTGGGAAAAGCATGCGCCTTATAAGAGTTTGGCGGTGCCTCTGGGTCTTCGTGGCAAGGAGGATATTGTCTATCTGAACTTACATGAAAAGGCCCACGGTCCGCACGGTTTGGTGGCAGGTACTACGGGTTCAGGTAAGTCAGAGGTCATCCAGTCTTATATCTTAAGCCTTGCGGTCAATTTCCATCCGCATGATGTGGCCTTTCTCCTCATCGACTACAAGGGTGGGGGCATGGCCAACCTCTTCAAGGACCTGCCTCACTTGCTTGGGACCATCACTAACTTGGATGGTGCCCAGTCCATGCGGGCCTTGGTGTCCATCAATGCGGAGCTCAAGCGCCGTCAACGTCTCTTTGCGGAGAATGATGTCAACCATATCAATCAATACCAGAAGAAGTACAAGCTGGGTGAGGTTAGTGAGCCCATGCCTCATCTCTTCTTGATCTCCGACGAGTTTGCGGAGCTCAAGACCAACCAACCAGACTTCATGAAGGAGCTGGTCTCAACCGCTCGTATCGGTCGGAGTTTGGGTATTCACCTGATCTTAGCCACCCAGAAGCCGTCTGGTGTGGTGGATGACCAGATCTGGTCCAACTCTCGCTTCAAGCTGGCGCTCAAGGTGGCGGATCGGAGTGACTCCATGGAGATGCTTAAGACGCCAGATGCGGCTGAGATTACCCAGGTGGGTCGTGGCTACCTCCAAGTCGGAAACAATGAAGTCTATGAACTCTTCCAGTCTGCCTGGTCTGGGGCTGATTACCAGCCGGACAAGGAGGAGCAGGGGATTGAGGATCATACCATCTATGCCATCAATGATATCGGTCAATATGAGATTCTTAACGAAGACCTGTCGGGTCTGGATCAGGCTGAGTCTATCAAGGAAGTTCCGAGTGAGCTTCAAGCTATCGTAAGTAAGCTGAAAGCCTTGACAGAGCGCCTGTCCATCCAGGCCCTGCCGCAACCATGGTTGCCTCCGCTACCTTCACGTTTGTTTGTGGAAGATTTACGAGATGAGGCTGAGTTAACTTGGTCGGGAGTCAATGAGGAGTTAGAAGTTCTTCTAGGTCTCTTGGATAAACCAAGCCAGCAGGCTCAAGAACCGCTGTCTATCAACCTATCTCAGGATGGTCATTTGCTTATGTATGGTGCTCCAGCGACCGGTAAGACTACCTTCTTACAGACTACGGTCTTGGATTTAGCTCGTCACTATAGCCCATCGGAACTCCATATTTATCTGATGGACTTTGGGACGAGCGGTCTGGTTCCAATGGGGGATTTACCACATGTGGCGGATGTCTTCCTCTTGGATCAGGGAGAGAAGATCGGTAAGTTTGTCCGTCTTTTGGAGAAGGAAATCAATCGTCGTAAGAAGTTGCTTACGGAACATCGTGTGGGTACCTTGTCTATGTATCGTCAGTTGACAGGACAAGTGGAGCCACGTATTGTCATCGCCTTGGATGGCTTCGAGTCTATGAAGGATGAGAGTTTTGAGGCAGAGTTACTCAAACTCTTGACCCGTATTTCTCGTGAGGGTCAGGCCATTGGTCTTCACCTTGTGGTGACGGCTAGTCGTCAGGCTAACCTTCGTGCGACCTTCTACTCTAACTTCAAGCACCAGTTGACCTTGAAGCAACACGATAAGACAGAAGTCCGCAGTGTTGTCGGGGCTACAGGTCTTGCGGAGATAGAGGATATCAAGGGTCGTGCTCTCTATAAGGGAGAGGAGGTCTATAGCCTCCAGCTGGCACTTCCGCTTCGTGTGGAACACGACATAGAGCTGGTAGACCGGATGCGTGAGGAAGTGAGTCGTCAGAAGGCTGCTTGGACGGGTCAGGTTCCAGAAGCTATCCCAATGGTGCCAGAAGAGCTGACTCGCGAGGACTTCCTCAGTCGTGCCAGCGTCCAGAAAGCCATCGCCTCTGGCCAGATTCCACTAGGACTGGACCTGGAAACGGTGGAGGCTGTGAGCGTTGAAGTTGAAAAAGTAAATAATATTCTTGTATTGTCGGAGCAGATTTCTGCGCTTGAATCTGTTATCTATCATTTTTCAGTCGTTTCCAACCGTCTTTATCCAAAGGGCCATGTACTTGTTGTGGATGCTAGTGATGAATTTGACTATTTGAGAGATTTATCAGATGTTTATATCAATAGTGGCTTAAGCCATCAACTATTTGAACAAATGTTTACTGAACTAAGCAATAGAAAATCTAAACCTAAAGATACTGAAACATTTATTATAATTCCTGATTTAGGAGTTTTCTTAGAAAAATTTACGTCAAAAGCTGAAGAGTTTAAGCAACTTTACCTAGAGGGCCCGAAACACGGATTACATTTTGTGATAGCAGCTACAAAAGCGCAACTTTTTAAAACTGATGCAATTGTAAAAACAATAAAAGAGGATATTTCTTTTGCGCTCATCGCTATGAGATTATATGATCAATCAGTAGTCCCTCATAAGGAAGTTTCGAGGGAAGAGCGTTTGAATACTGATGAAATGTATCTCTACAATAAAGAAAAATATACTAAGGTAAAAATATTAAGTAATAAAGAATAGGAGAAAATTATGTCAAGAGAATTGCTTCCACTTGGTTCGGTTGTCTATTTAGAGGGCGGAACAGAAAAAATTATGGTTGTTGGTCGGGGGATTATTTTTAATGATTCAGAAACCAATGAAGAGGTGTTTACTGACTACATGGGTTGTATCTTCCCGACAGGCATCAACCCCAATAATACCTTGTTTTTCAACGAAGAAAACATTGACAGAGTAGTTTTCAAAGGTTTAGCAGATGAAGATGAAGAGCGATTCTTGGAAGTCTATGCGGAGTGGGAATCAACCTTAACGGTTAGTAAAAAAGAAATCAAGTAGGTGCTTTTATGGACTACAAAGAGAGAATAAGAGCTTTGCGTCAGTTTAAAAGTGCCGTTTCCGCGGGAAGTACGCTTGATGGTGTCTCAGGTCTTTCTGCGACTATTCCAGGTTGGAATGGAAATGCACAAACAAAGTTTGAAAACTATATTGACACTGTAAAAAAAGATTCTCGAAAAATTTCCAAGCGTAGAGTTGAATTTCTATCGAAAATCGACGTCATTATCGCTAGAATTCAAGCGCAGTTTGATGCAGAATTTCAGCTGAATTCCTTGTATTTATATATTACCTACGACGAAGACCCTATTAAGGATCGAACAGAAAGATGGAAAACAATTAAAAATCTACCGATTGATAAGAGTGTGAAGCAAGCACTCTTGGCGAGGGTCTAGGAGGGGAGTATGGCAGAAATAAAAATGAATAGCGATGCAGTGGCAGAAGCCTTACGGGGGCTTCAGGCGAAAATCAGCACCTATCGGGATGGGGTTGTCAATTCCAAGGTACAGATTGGGGCTATAAAAAGTAGTCTGGAGGGTTCTGCTTATACCTCTCTTCTCGGTAAAGTTGAGAACGATATGGAACGTCAACTCTTGTTAGTGGCGGAATGTATGACTCTGAATAGTCAACTCAGTGCTTTTACAGAGGAAATCAGCTCTGCAGAAGCCTCCGTTTCCTTTGAGTAGGAGGAGAGATATGGGAAAAGGTAGAATTAGCTATGATCCTGGACAGCACGAAGCCTTACGGTCTGAATTGGATAGGGTTCAATCAAACTTTGAGAGCTTGATTGACGTGCTTGAAAAGGTTAGAGATATGGTGGAAAGCGAGCTAAAGGGTGAGGCTGCAAGTAGCCTTGAGTTTGCCATTTCAGATTTGATAAATAAGCTATCGCAAGAAAATTCGAATTGGTCGATTGTTATTGGAAACGCCAAAGCGGTAGAGGAAGAATTGAAAGAAGCTGATAAGCAAGCTGCCAAAGTGAGCGCAAGTCCTTAGAAGGAGATGATAGATGAGTTTAGGAACGTTTAAAATTCCTGTAGAAGAATACTACAATAAATCGCGCTCATTCAGAGATAAGGTTGAAGAATTGCGAGATGATGTAGAGGACCATTTTATTCGGTCGGTAGCACGGAATATCGGGAGTTTAGACAGTCGTGATCAGAGTGCTGTCGAGGGTATATCCGCCTACATCAAAGCCAAGCAAGAGCTTCAAACTCTGGATGAGCATATCGAACGATTAAATCGAATGTCGTCTGAAGGCGGCAGCAATCCCTTGGACCGAGTTGTTCAACTCGATAAAGAGTACAGTGTCCAATTTAAAAATCTGGGTAATGGAGCCAGTTCGCCTCAGGTGAATCAAGCGATTTCATCGATACATTATCATGTAGAGGTAGAGCAATTCAAATACGGATTTACAAGCCTAGTTTCTCAATTAACCTCGGGTGAAGTTACACTTTTGGCTAATATGTTAAATATGAGCGACACTGGTTTTAAGGACTGGCTTTCAAGTGGCTTTCATTCAATATCCACGACTGAGGAGATAACAGATTTATTGGATAAGTTGTATACAGGTAGTGGAAAAGGCATTTCGTTTCAAACATTGCTATATTCCGACGAGATTGGTGTTGCAATGAGACATTCGAGATTAGTTGAAAAGACATTAGAAGTCATGATGGATTTGCCTTACATTTTAAAGAGTCAAAAGTGGGCCAAGGTTGCGACAGATATGCTTGAAAAACCAACAAAATTCATGACCAATTTAAAAATGGTGGGAAATGTAGTTGGCGGAAAATATGTAGAGACTGGCGGAAGACTTATAAAAGACTTTATAAAAAGTGACGCTGTAAGGCTAGGTGGAGAAACGATAGCATGGGCTTCATTGGCAATCAGCGGTGGTATGAATGTCTATTCAGAATGGAATAGCAAAAAGACAGACTCGAAAACTGTTGTAGGAAAAGTTGCCAAGACAGCTATCGGAGCCAGTATTGACACAGTCTCAAGCATTGGGCCGCTGGACGGCATGTGGCTTGGTGCGAAATTAGGCGCAGTTTCTACTAACCCGATGGTAGCTGTTGGTGGCAGTCTTGTGGGTCTAGGAATTGGAACGGCTAATTTGATTGGAGATGTCTTCTTTCCAAAAGAGAAGGAAGCAATTTATGATACTATTAAGGATGGAGCTTATAAATTAGTCGATCTAGGTGAGCAATTAGTAGAAAATACAGGAAAAGCAATAGAGTCGGCTTGGAATGATCTGAAATCGGTTGGTCAGAATGTATCTGAATTCTTTAATAATAATTTGGAGGCGGTAAATTGGTTTGGGTAGACGATTTCAATAAGGACGATATGAAAAAAGCAGTATATCAGGCAACAGAGATAGGAAAAAAATGGAATATTTTAACACCACTGGTAGGGTTTCCAATTTTAATCTCCTTTTTCGTATTTGGAGGGGTATTTCCAGTTTTATTTGGACAAACAGTCAGCAAAAGTGGGAACCCTATGTCCAATCCTGTTACCGAATTTGAATATGGGCTCGCTCTGCCCGGTTATTTTTGGTTACTATATGCGATTTCTGTTTGGATATTTTATACAATTTCATATTTTTTTTCAAAACGAAATAAGGTAGTGGCTTATAAATGGAACTTGCTTGCTTCGATTGTTATGATGGTTCCGATATATTATTCAATAGTTTACGGTTTTCAATTTTTTGTTCCTCTTTTAGGAATTCGCATTTCTCTCTGGTTAATCTTTATTATTTCAGTAATTTATTTATTTTATTATTCCTTAAATAGGGGAACTTATGAGTTTTCAAGCTATTCAGTTGAGAGGCGTAATTTATTATCGCAGACAGTATTAGTCTTATGGGGAATTCATGCAATATTAAATTTTATTTTTAATGGGTTTGATCGAATTTTTGCTAGATTATTACTGTCAGGAATACCTTTGCTTCTACTCTTCTTTACTTATGGTTTTACAAAAATTTTAAGTTCGATGATAACTAGTATAAAATTAATAAAGTTAATTGAGAAAAATCAAGAACACTATCGAGAAGAATTTGGCTACTCTATCGAAGCTTGGTACGGTAAGAAGTCCAGACAATACAAAAAATGGTTGAAAGAAAATATTTGATAAATTGTAGATGATTGAATTGCCCAGCTAGTTTTAGCTGGGCCTTTTTGGTATAATAGAGAGGTAAAGACCATTCTTCATGGACGAATCTTCAATTCGTTTTTACTTGCTGTAAAGCTCTGCTTTGGGTGGTTTTGTCTTTGGACTTGTTAGTCAAGGAGGACAGTTCCTCTTTCCAGATTTTAAAGATAATCTCAAAGATTGGAGTTATGAACAGATTGATAATACAAGAGAAACCGGGAGAGCTATAAAAAAAGAGGTTGATAAAGTAGTTAGTAGTGTTGGGAATTCGGTTGTGAATAATTTAGCCAAGTACACACACAATGTTAGTGAGTTAGGAAGCAAGGCCCAATCAATCATTTCTAACTTCCAAGTCCCTGAATTATCTTGGTTTGGTTAAGGAGAAAACATGAAAAAAACAATATGGAATGCCTCTTTAGAAGAGAGCATGGGGTTGGTAACGGATAAATATATACAGACTTTCCTAGAAGATATTGAAAAAAATGGCTACAAAAAGAAAATTTTGGGATTTTTAACGGTCGAGTTTTTTATGTTTTTATTTTTCCTTTATTGGCCCCTACTCTGATAAATAAGTTGGGAAGATACTATATGTAGATGCGGAAATTCTATTTTCAATCCCCGTATGGCTTGGCTTATTAGTAATCGTTCATTACCTAATGGACGTTAGAAAGATACGCCACAATCGAATTTTGTCGTATTACTATTTCAATTGGAATATGTTCTTGATGGTGAGTTTACTTAATTTTCAAGCAATTGTTCTATTTACTATTGGTTCAGCTATGTTTTTTGGTTCGCTAATTGCAGTCATTCTAAACCTGTCCATCATAATTTTTGTAATCGTAGAAAGATACCTATGGTTTAAGAAAGAAGTTTTGAATGGTTTATATGGAAACCAATCGGTTTCCAATCCCTTAAATGATGTAATGGAGAAGTTTGTTGTCTTAGGGAGGAAATATGGTGGCTTAATCGTCTTTCCCTTCGTTCTGTTTCGTCTCTTTTTACCCAATCAAGGGGAGGGTATTTATCAGAATGACTTGCTTAGAAATTTAGTGATGGTATTTGCGGTGGTTATGCCTATTTTTGGTTTCTACTTTATCGTAGCAATAGTGTTTAGTTGTATTCAAGGATTTTATATTAATAAATATATGGAAGACTATCGTATTCTCTCAGGATATAGCATTGAAGACTGGTATGGTAAAAAGTCCAAGCGATATAAGGAAAGTTTGGGAAAGTAGGTTTTGTTTAGATCGTCTTAATTTACTTTTGGTTTATGGCTAAGCAGTGTATTCCAAAATCCCAAGTTACATAATTTTTTGATGCTTAAGTTATTAACTTGTAAACCCAGACAAGATTATCTTGTCTGGATTTTTTGGTATAATGGGAGGGTATTATTCTTCATTGACACATAAGAAGCTAAGCTAGACTTGGTCTGAGCGGAGCTGATGGATGTGACAGAGTTGGACTTGACAAACTGACTTCGAACTAGAAAACAGTTGAGGAGCTCTGCTTATTTCAAAAACAGCAGAGACCAAAGTGAATTTGGGATGGTGACGATCACTTTGGGGGACTCTGGAACTCTCTGGCCCAGTCTTTTACTTTTATTATTTTATTTTTTAAGGTATAATGGTCAAAGATAGTCAAAGAAAGAGGCGACACTATGGCGATGAAAAATACATCAGACTATATCGAAGAGCATATCAAGGCGATCTTGGAGCAGGTCAATGTGGCGGAACTACGTCGGAGTGAATTGGCCAGTCGGTTTGAGGTCGTGCCCAGTCAGATAAACTATGTCATTAAGACACGGTTTACAGCCAGTCGGGGTTATATTGTGGAAAGTAAACGCGGTGGCGGAGGCTATATTCGAATTGGCCGCATTACCTTTTCGGACAAGCATGAATTGGTTCGTGATTTGTTAAATAATATGGGCGACCAGTTGTCTGCGACCGTTTATAATGATATTTTACAGCTCTTGTTTGATGAGAAATTGATGACAGAACGAGAGGGCAATTTGTTTCTTGCGACGGGTACAGATGAGGTGCTCGGCAAGGAAGCGGCAGGTATCCGGGCCCGCATGATGCGTCAGATTTTACGGCGCTTAGATAGGAAAGAGGATTAGGGGAATGAATATTTCAAAGGGATTGAAACGGGTCTTTGAGGATGCCCAGCTGATTGCCCAACGTTATAGTAGTGATTTGTTGGAGACCTGGCATGTACTCTTGGCCTTTGTTATCAACCAAGATACAGTGGCTGGAGCGGTCCTGGCAGATTATCCACCTAGTGTGGCAGACTATGAGCATGCTACCTTTGTCGTGACCGAAAAAGTCTATCAGGAGGACATAGAGTCCTTCAAGGTTTTGCCGTCGTCCAAGCGTTTGGATGAGAAGGCAGCCAATGCCAAAACCATTGCGCAGGCCGTCAAGGCTAAGGAAGTAGGAACAGAGCATCTTTTCCTAGCCATGCTTTTGGACAAGAAAACAGTGGCCAGTCAGATTTTGGACAAGGTTGGTTTTCACCATGAAGACTCGGATGATAAGATTCGCCTGCTAGATTTGCGGAAAAATCTTGAGACCCGTGCAGGCTTCAACAAGGAAGATCTTAAGGCCATTCGTCTGGCCTTGAAGGGGCGCAAGGCTCCTCAACAGACCATGGGGCAGATGATGGGTGGCGGTATGCCTCAGCCCCAGACAGGTGGTTTGGAAGATTACACCCGTGACTTGACTGCCTTGGCTCGTGAAGGCAAGATGGAGCCTGTTATCGGTCGTGATACTGAGATTTCGCGTATGGTGCAGATTTTATCGCGCAAGACCAAGAATAATCCTGTCTTGGTCGGTGATGCGGGTGTCGGGAAAACAGCCCTGGCCCTGGGACTTGCTCAGCGTATAGCGTCGGGAGATGTTCCGCCTAGCCTGGCTAAGATGCGGGTCTTGGAGCTGGATTTGATGAGTGTGGTTTCTGGGACCCGTTTCCGTGGGGATTTTGAGGAGCGGATGAACAATATCATCAACGACATCGAAGAAGATGGTCAGGTGATTCTTTTCATCGATGAGCTTCATACTATTATGGGCTCTGGTTCTGGGATTGATTCGACCATGGATGCGGCCAATATCCTCAAGCCTGCTCTGGCGCGTGGCACTCTGCGGACGCTTGGTGCGACGACCCAGTCGGAATATCAGAAACATATCGAAAAGGATGCTGCTCTGGTTCGCCGTTTTGCCAAGGTTATCATCGAAGAGCCAACAGTGGCGGACAGCATTGCCATTTTGGCAGGTCTCAAAGGGACTTTTGAAAAATACCACAGGGTCCAAATCACAGATAGTGCTGTAGAGACAGCCGTGACCTATGCCAAGCGGTATTTGACCAGCAAACGCCTGCCGGATTCAGCAATTGACTTACTAGACGAATCAGCGGCAAGGGTGCAGAACCGTGTCAAGGGTCAGCCAGTTGCGACAGGCTTGACAGTCCTTGACCAGGCCCTCATGGCTGGCAAATACAAAACGGTCAGCAAGCTCCTCCTGGCTGAGAAAGAGGCTGTTAAAGCCGGCCAAGGTTACGACTTAGAAGTGACGGAGGCAGATATTTTGGAGACCCTCAGTCGCCTGTCGGGTATTCCAGTGCAGAAACTCAGCCAGACAGATGCCAAGAAATACCTGAACCTGGAAGCAGAACTCCACAAGCGGGTCATCGGTCAGGACCAGGCCATCTCAGCCGTCAGCAGAGCCATTCGACGCAATCAGTCTGGCATTCGGACCGGTCGCCGTCCAATCGGTTCCTTTATGTTCCTGGGGCCAACAGGTGTCGGCAAGACCGAGCTGGCTAAGGCCCTGGCAGAAGTCCTCTTTGATGATGAGTCGGCACTAATCCGCTTTGATATGTCCGAGTACATGGAGAAATTTGCGGCCAGCCGCCTCAACGGTGCGCCTCCAGGCTATGTTGGCTATGAAGAGGGTGGCGAGTTGACGGAAAAAGTCCGCAACAAGCCTTACTCTGTCCTTCTCTTTGACGAGGTTGAAAAGGCCCACCCAGATATTTTCAATATCCTTCTCCAGGTCTTGGACGACGGTGTCTTGACAGACAACAAGGGGCGTAAGGTAGATTTCTCTAATACGATTATTATCATGACCTCCAACCTTGGGGCAACTGCCTTGAGGGACGATAAGACGGTTGGTTTTGGTGCCCTTGATTTGTCCAAGAGCCAGGATCATGTGGAAAAACGGATTTTCGAGGAATTGAAAAAGGCCTACCGCCCAGAGTTTATCAACCGTATTGATGAAAAGGTTGTATTCCACAGTCTATCTGAAGCGGATTTGCAGGATATTGTCAAGGTCATGGTGCAGCCGCTGATGGCCATCACGGCCGAGCGTGGTCTGACCCTCAAGTTGCAACCGTCTGCTCTCAAACTCCTAGCGACAGAAGGCTACGATCCAGAAATGGGTGCCCGTCCGCTCCGCCGTCTCTTGCAGACCAAGCTGGAAGATTCATTGGCAGAAATGCTCTTGCGTGGTGACCTGGTTGGCGGTCAAACCCTTAAAGTGGGTGTCAAAGCTGGCCAATTGAAATTTGACATAGTGTAAGAAGAAAAGGGAGAACGAATTCGCCATTTTCCTAAAATATAAAATATAAATAGGTATCTTATGAAAAAAACTGTTGCTGTTATTTTTGGGACCTTTGCGCCTATGCACAAGGGTCACATTGACCTGATCCAGCGGGCCAAGCGAGCCTGTGACCGAGCGGTGGTCATCGTATCTGGTTATGAAAATGACCGTGGGGACAAGATTGGCCTGGGTCTGCAAAAGCGTTTTCGCTATATTCGTGAAACTTTTAATGACGAGTCCTTGATTTCGGTTTATAAGCTAGACGAAACAGGCATGCCTCCTTATCCAGAAGGTTGGACGCCCTGGCTAGAGGCCTTGCAACAGCTGGTGCAGGCCGGCGAAGACGAGGAATTGGTCTTCTATGTTTCTGAAAAAGAATACTCTGCGGAGCTGGGAGGGCGTGGCTTCAGAGCATCTTTCACCGAGCGTAATTTCGGTATTTCGGCTACCCTGATTCGGGAAAATCCAGCCAAGCACTGGAACCTGATTGCCAAGCCCTTCAGACGGCATTTTTCAAAAAATGTCTTGGTGGTTGGTTCGGCCTCAAACGGCAAGACTACCCTGGTCAAGGATTTGGGACGCTATTATTCCTGTCCTGTCTCCCTAGAGTACGCCCGCTATTACCAAAAGCGCTACAATGTTCGTGACGATGAGTTGACAGGCAAGGATTACAATTACCTGCTGACGGGCCAGTATCGCCAGACCTCTGATTTGATTGACTCAGACACCAATCGTGGGCTGGTCATTGCGGATACCAATGCGACTGTGACCGAGGCCTACTATAACTACTATATCGGCGAAAGCTCCAGCTCCTTCCATTCCCTCTGTGCTGACACGGTCAAGAATGAAAAGTGGGACTTGATTATCTTTGTCCTGCCGACAGGTAACTATGTGGACGACGGTTTTCGGGACATGTCTATGGCCGACCAGGAAGTACGCCATGCTTTTACGGAGTTATTGAAAAAATTAGTGGCAAAAAATCACCCAGATGCGCATTTGGCCTTTATCGGTGGGTCCTATCTGGAAAACTATCAAAAATCCATTGATCTGATTGATGCCATCTATCAGGAATTTTAGGAGAAAATAGGAGATATGGAAAAAATAAAACAGATACTGACTGGCTGGGTGGAGGGCATCCGAAATGTCCCTGCCACCTTTGTGAAATTAGGCCAGGCAGCCAAGGAATTAGGATTTTTCGGGCTCTTGAAGGCAGCCTTTGCGGATATGTTTTTGGGACGGACAGCTTTTCAGTGGCTCTATCTCATCGGCCTATCCAGTGTGCCGCTGATTTTAGAGTTTACCAGCGGTAGCGACAAACACGACTGGATGGGGCTCTTTGCCTCCTGGACAGGGATTGTTTGCGTCATTATGGTAGCAGATGGCCGGGCTAGTAACTATGTTTTTGGTTTTATCAACAGTCTGATTTACTTTGTGCTTTCCTATAATAGTGCCTTTTATGGGGAAGTGATGACAGCTGTTTTCTTCTTGGTCATGCAGCCTATTGGCCTTTATACTTGGTTGGCTGCCCGTGTCAATGAAACCGAGGATGAGACGCCTGAAATCAGCGAATTTGAAACCCGCAGTCTGTCTTTCTTTGGCTGGGTCAAATGGCTGAGCTTCACGGCTCTTGTCTGGGGGATTTTTGGTCTTCTCTACCAATCTATCGGATCTGCCAGACCCTTCCGAGATTCTGTGACAGACGGAACCAACTGGACAGGGCAATTTCTCATGACTTATCTTTACAGGGAACAGTGGCTCTTCTGGATTGCGACCAACCTCTTTTCTATCTACCTCTGGTGGGGAAATTCCATCCACATGCAGGCCATGTACTGGGTCTACGCTCTCAATAGTGTCGTCGGCTGGTACCAATGGTCCAAGGCTATGAAAAAGGGATAGGAAATTAAAAACGTAAATACAAAAACAACCTCCGAGTTAGCATTCGGAGGTTTTACTATTGCTACCACCCATAATTTGGCTCTTCACAGGTCATCAGGGCTTGGAATAGTTCTTCGGGCGTAGTGACTTTCAGCCCACCGTATCTAGGGTCCTGGACATTGGGAGAGGGGGCGAGGTAGTAGAGCTGCTCAATATCCTTCCCGTCTTCTGTGGTCAGATAGCCAATACCAATGACGTTGTGCTCCCCTTTTTACTAGGATACATCACAGCGGAGTCAAAAGTATAGTACATAGGGTAGCCAGCATCAATATTTTCCCTGACCCTCTGCTTAAACAAGGCTATCTCTTGTCCAGCTGTATTAGGGTCCGTCACCGTCGCCAGCCGATAGCCAGCCTGACCATCTGTAGGATATTCATAGCCGAAAAGATGTTTGTTGAGGATGCGAATGGCGTCACTATTATGGGTGCCAAAAGGCTCGTAGGTTCTCATTTCAAACGCCAACTGCTTCTGCCCAACATGGACGCCCTGACTAGATAGCATCATACTGACAGTCGTCGGAGCGCAGTAGTTCCAGACAGTTTGGATTTGCGGTTGGACACTCAGCTGTTTTTTGATTTGCTTGGATGCCGGCTTCACCTGCTCTGGTTCGAAACTCGGTGTGGTCTCATTTGGTTCATTTTCTTGGGTAATGGCAGAGCTACTGGAGTTTGAAGAGCTAGGGTTTTTAGTCTGTTCTCCACTTGTTTTGACAACAGAGCTACTTGTCACCTTTACTTCAGGGGAGGTCTGCTCCTGCCGAGGGATAAGCAGAAAAAGCTGGTAGAGGCAAGAATGAGAGCTAAAGAAGACAGACAGAGACTGATAAGAATAGCTTTTGATTTCATAGCCACCTCCTGGAGGATTTTGTAAATCATTTCATAATATTAGCATATTATAATTATATGTATTTAGCAAGAACTATCCATAAAAAATGGCTGAGGCATGCCCAACCATTTCCTTATATTTTATTTAGTAACATGTCTTTTGCGGAGATGACAAAGGAGACCAGCTGGAACTGATCTCCTTTTGTTTATTTAACTTGTTTTGCCTGATAGGCAGCGCGTGCTTGGTCGAAGAGTTCTTGGACTTCTTCGATGGTTTCGGCACGGGATACGGCGCCACGGATCTTGGCAGCACCTGCTGAGCCACGGAGATAGTGGGGAGCTAGGCCACGGAATTCGCGGACGGCAATGCTTTCGCCCTTGAGATTGGTCAATCGGGTTAGGTGGTCAAAGGCGACATTGAGCTTGTCCTCAAAGGATAGGTCGGGTAGGATTTCACCCGTTTCCAGATAGTGGTTAATCTGGTTGAAGATGTAGGGATTTCCCATTGCGGTCCGGCCGACCATGACAGCGTCAGCCCCAACTTCCTCGATACGCTGACGGGCGTCTTCCACATTTCGGATGTCGCCGTTTGCGATAAATGGAATCTTGGTCAGGCTGCCAGCTACTTTGGTCAAGGTCTCTAGGTCAACGGTTCCTGTGTACATCTGCTCGCGGGTCCGTCCGTGCATGGCCAGGGCAGCTACACCGCCACTTTCTGCGGCCAGGGCATTTTCGACCGCTAGGTCGGTATTGTTCCAACCCGTCCGCATCTTAACGGTCAGGGGAATATCGAGGACCGAGGTTACTTCCTTGATGATGTGGTAAATCTTGTCAGGGTCTTTGAGCCACTTGGCACCTGCCTCGTTCTTGATGACCTTGTTGACAGGGCAGCCCATGTTAATATCTACGATATTGGCCTTGGTGTTTTTCTGAATGAAGTCAGCTGCACGTTTGAGGCCCTCAGCCTCGCCACCGAAGAGCTGGATAGACATAGGGTATTCGTTATCGTCTATATGGAGCATGTGGAGGGTCTTCTCGTTGTTGTAGAGAAGGCCTTTTTCAGAAATCATTTCCATAACCACCAGACCTGCACCCATTTCTTTGGCAATGGTGCGGAAGGCCGAGTTGGTCACGCCAGCCATTGGGGCCAGCACGCAGCGATTGGGGATTTCCACATCACCAATCATGAAAGGAGTGTTGAGATTAGCCATTGATGAGTTCCTCCAAATCGTTTTCGTCAAAGTGGTAATGGGTCTGGCAGAATTGACAGGTGATGTCCACGCCCTTGTCCTCGTCTTTCATCTCTTGCAGGTCCGCTTTTGGCAGACTGGCCAGAGCATCGAGGAAGCGGTCCTTAGAGCAGTCGCAGACAAAACCGATTTCTTCTTCTGATAGGCGTTTGAAGTCGTCGTCGCCATAAATGGCGGATAGCAGAGCTTCTATATGGTTTTCAGAAGCCAGTAAGCTCGAAATGGCAGGCATTTCTTGGATGCGTTTTTCGAAACGGGCAATTTCAGCCTCGGTCGCACCTGGTAAAACTTGCAGCAAGAAGCCACCAGCTACCTTGACAGTTTCATCTTCATTCAGGAGGACATTGAGTCCCACTGCAGACGGTGTTTGCTGGCTATCCGTCAGGAAGTAGGCAAAGTCTTCACCGATTTCACCAGAGATCAAGGGGGTCATGGAGTTGTAAGGGCGACCTGTTCCGTAGTCTGTGATAACTAGGAATTGGCCTGTTCCTACAAGTGGTCCAACAATAACTTCTCCAGTTGAGCCACGCTTATAGTCGAGATTCGGGTTTTGGATGTAGCCCTTGACCTGACCTTTGGTATTGGCAACGGCGATGATGGCCTTAGATGATCCGTTTGCCAAAATTTTCAAGGTGATTTTTGTGTCTCCCTTTTCATTAGCAGCTAATATTTGGCTTGCAATTAAGGTTCTTCCAAGTGCAACTGTTGAGGATGGCCAAGTGCCATGTTTTTCCTGAGCGGTCCGAACTGTTTCAGTACTGTCCAATACATAGGCACGGAAATGCCCGCTCTTTGATAGTGTCTTAATAATTTTATCCATAAGGATTATTATAGCACAAGTGGGGAAAATGGGGAAAGGGAGAGGCCTAAAGAAAAAACTGACTATGACTAGCCAGTTTATAGTTCAGGAAACAACTTCCGCAAGATCTTCGGCGTAATACTCTGTCCTGGTCCTGCGTAGGTATAGGTATGCAGGTACATGGCAGGGTTAAAGTTAAGCTCGATACAGGTGCAGTTTGGTTCTTCCTTGTTGGCTGGCTTGGTGCGGTCGGGGATAATCAAGTCCACACCGCAGGCCCAGGCCCCCATAGCGGTGGCCATATCTGCAGCCAGTTGTTTGTAAGTTTCGTCCATCTGGTCGGTCATATCAATAGAGTCACCACCGGTGGAGATATTGGAATTGCCACGTAGAAAGGCTTGAACGCCCTCAGGCAAGACAGTATCAGGTGTATAGCCCTGTTGCTCCAACATGAGCAGTTCGATATTGCCTAGATTGATGATTTCAAGCGGTGAACGATGGTCACGGCCCCGTAGGGGATCTTGGTTTTTTTGCTCCACTAATTCACGGATTGTTGACTGTCCGTCCCCCACGACATTGGCTGCGACGCGGAGCAGGACAGCCTCGCATTTGCCGTCTAGGACGAAGAAGCGGTACTCGGTCCCTGCCACGAATTCCTCCACGAGCACATGGCTGTCTTCCGAAAAGGCGATATCCAGGGCTTTTTCATAGTCTGCAAGACTGGCTGGCTCTTGGAAGATAGAGATGCCAAGGCCGAAGTTAGTGGATTTTGGTTTGACAACAATAGCAGAGCTGTCTACCTGTCCGTAATACCGCAGGGCATCTTTCTTGTTAGCAAATTCCGCTCCCGCAGGTACTGGAAAACCAGCCTGGTCCAAAATCTTTTTGGTTACGACCTTGTTGGCCATGGCGAGAGGAATGACGTAGTTGTCCTTGGAGGTCATATTGCCATTTTTGATGTACTCGACATGGTCACCATGCCAGAGTTTGAGAAACTGGTCTTCCTCGTCTAAAATCTCCACATTCAAGCCCAGCTGAATGGCGTCAAAGAGAATCATCTGGGTGGAGAGCTCCATATTTTCATAACCTTTAAGGGCGTAAGGGGCTGTCCAAGCATAGTCATGGAAGGCACGGCCTTGCTGCTGGCCAAATCTTTCCAAAGATCCATCTTCAACCTGCTCTGCTATTTTTCCAGAGAGGGTCAAACGTGGGTCTTGAAGGGCAGCCTTCACTTGAGCGATGAGCTGGCTGTAGTAGTCGTCCAGTCCAAAGTGGGCGACAATCGCTGTCATGGCGGTCAGGATAGGGCTGGCGTCTGCCTCTGCTGGTAGGGGAGTGTGGGGGTGGCTGAGGGCGATGCGGTTGTTGAGGTCTGCCGCTTGAGCCAGCTCTTCGTCGACCTGCTCCATATCATCAAGCCAGAGCAGTGCCAAGGCAAAGAGGTGGGTGGTGTCCAGCGTTTCTTGGCTAATAGCCAGTGGCTCGAAGGGGTTGAGGTCGAAGTTGCGGAACTCCAGATAGGTGATACCCTTGGTCAAAAAGTCCCGACTGGTCTTAGCACCACGGAGGCGGACAGCGGAGTAAAATTCCTTTTCAGCGGACAGTTGACCGCTAGCCACAGCTTGTTCGATGTCGGTCACGTATTGCTCTAGCGAAGAGAAGGAGATGCGGACATCGGGTGCATTGACATAGCCGTAGTTGGAATTGCGAATGGACCGCACGCAGCCAATCTTATCTGTCAAAAATCCCTTTTCAGCTAGACTGCTAGCTCCGTAGAGGTAGGTCAAGAGCCAACGGTAGCGTAGGAAATTCTGAGCCAGTTTGAGATAGAGGGCATTCTTGAAGGCCAGCAGGTCCTGATAGCCACTAGCTTCAAAGAGTTGCTGGGTCAGATCCTTGCCTAGCTCGAAGTTGTAGTGGATGCCTGACATGGACTGGAGCAACTTACCATAGCGTTCCGCCAAGCCGACACGGTACTGGTATTCGTAGTTGCTCTCCAGCTGGGCAATCTGAATCTCATCTTCTGAGATAACAGGCGGCATGGACAGGGGCCAAAGATATTCGCTTTTGTTCATGGACCGTACCGCCACATCGGTAATAGCTCCAAGGAAACGGCGGGCCTCCTTGGTCGAATGAGCCACTGGTGTAATCAGCTCCAACTGTGGCTCGCTGTAGTCCGTTTGGATATAGGGATGAAAGCTGCGCGAGCCCAAGCTCTCAGGGTGGGGCGTTTGAGCCACACGGTTGTCGGAGTTGATGCGTAAGGATTCTCGTTCAATTCCAAAGGTGGCTTGGAGGATGGGTGCGGTAGAGGGCAAGTGTTTCAGCATAGTGTCTATTCCTGTCATTTTCTTATTCCAATTTTATCTAGTTTGTTGAAGAAATACAAATTTTCGCTACGTTTTGGCTTGAAAATCCAGAGAAACCGACCAAAGGCAAGGTTCAGACTTCGGAATTTTCCATCAAAGGACATAATATTTTTGTAAAAACAGCACCAACAATCGTATTTTGCTTATTTTAGAAACAGTCAAAAAATAAAAGTTCGTAATTTTTGAAATACGGGCTATTTCTTGATGAAACGTTCGTTTTTTGATAGAATAGATTGTAAACGAAACTTGCAGGTGAAATTCCTGCCAGAAGTGTTTGAAAGGAATTGGACACCAAGGAAAAGTTGGAGCTGTCAAAGGTTTAAAGGCAGACTTTCTAGTCGATTTGTGGTGTTCTAGGTATCTTAAATTATGACATCAGTAGTTGTTGTTGGAACCCAGTGGGGCGATGAAGGAAAAGGCAAAATCACGGATTTTCTCTCTGCCAATGCGGAAGTCATCGCACGTTATCAAGGTGGTGACAATGCCGGTCACACCATCGTCATCGACGGCACCAAGTACAAATTGCACCTGATCCCGTCAGGAATTTTCTTTCCAGAAAAAATCTCTGTCATCGGTAACGGTGTCGTGGTCAATCCAAAATCCTTGGTTAAGGAAATCAACTATCTCCATGATTCAGGTGTGACGACAGACAATCTGCGCATTTCAGACCGCGCTCATGTCATTTTGCCATACCATATCAAATTGGACCAATTGCAGGAAGAAGCCAAGGGGGATAATAAAATCGGGACAACCAACAAGGGTATTGGTCCTGCTTACATGGACAAGGCTGCGCGTGTGGGTATCCGTATCGCCGACCTCCTGGACAAGGATATTTTTGCAGAACGTCTCCGTACCAACTTGGTTGAGAAAAATCGTCTTTTCGAGAAAATGTATGAATCAACGCCAATCGAATTTGACGAGATTTTTGAAGAATACTACGCCTACGGTCAAGAAATCAAGCAATATGTGACCGATACGTCTGTCATCCTCAACGATGCTTTGGATCAAGGCAAACGCGTCTTGTTTGAAGGTGCGCAAGGGGTTATGTTGGATATTGACCAAGGTACTTATCCATTCGTTACCTCTTCAAACCCTGTTGCCGGTGGTGTGACGATCGGTAGTGGCGTCGGTCCAAGTAAGATTGATAAGGTTGTCGGTGTATGTAAGGCCTATACCAGCCGTGTTGGTGATGGACCATTCCCGACAGAACTCTTTGATGCAACGGGTGACCGTATCCGTGAAATCGGTAAAGAATACGGGACAACAACTGGCCGTCCGCGTCGTGTAGGCTGGTTTGACTCTGTTGTCATGCGCCATAGCCGTCGTGTATCAGGTATTACAAACTTGTCACTCAATTCTATTGATGTTCTATCAGGCCTTGAAACAGTGAAAATCTGTGTGGCTTACGACTTGGATGGTGAGCGTATTGACCACTATCCAGCTAGCCTTGAGCAACTCAAACGTTGCAAACCAATCTACGAAGAAATGCCAGGATGGTCTGAAGATATTACAGGCGTGCGTAGCTTGGATGAGTTGCCAGAGGCGGCCCGCAACTATGTTCGCCGTATCAGCGAATTGGTCGGTGTCCGTATCTCGACGTTCTCGGTAGGACCAGGTCGCGAACAAACCAACATCCTTGAAAGTGTCTGGAGTTCTAAATAGGATATTGAGCGGGAAATCAGTAGAGTTAGGAGGAGAAAAATAGTATGTTCCTCATATTGGGTGTTACTGGAGTCCTGTTCTTATTCAGCATATTGGTGGGCTACCTGGTTTTCGTGGTTGCTTGGAGTTTGCCACGTATGGAGGATAAACAGCAGCATCGTTACTATTTGATAGGCTCCTTACTAAGTCTGCTCCTATTTCCCTTTATTGGACCCTTGGTTTTTCCTATATTTGGCTTTAGCCTCGGTTATGGAATTTCTGCTCCACTGTCAAAAGGGTGGAGAACCTTCTTGATAATAGTAGGAGTGGTATTGCTGCTCTGTTCAGGTCTAGCTCTTTTTTGGATTGCCGAAACCGTGTTGGATCTATATTCAAATTAAAGATTGAAGGGCAAGTTCTATCTGAACTTGTTCTTTTTTGATATTCTGCTATAATAGATTTTACTAGATTCTATAAAATAAAGAGGTTTACAAATGGAAGGTTTATTTTTACCCCTAATCATGGTGGCTATGGTTGGTTTCATGTTTTATTCACAGCGTAAGCAACAGAAACAGCGTCAAGACGCCCTTAGTCAAATCAAAAAAGGTGACGAAATCGTGACCATCGGTGGCTTGTTTGGTATCGTTGATGAAATCGACGACAAGAAGGTCGTTCTGGATGTGGACGGTGTCTATTTGACTTTTGAACGCGGAGCCATTCGCAATCGTGTGACGCCGGCTACCACGACAACAGTAGTAGCAGAAGAACCAGCTCTAGAAACGGTTGAGCCAGTTCAAGAATCAGTTATTGAGGAATAAAGACGAAAAACCAGGGGAATCCTTGGTTTTTATCTTATCCTCATGATGTGCTTTTTGCTTAAAAACTAGAGACTGTGGTATAATAGACTGATTATAGCTTGAGGAAAAGTCATGTTTAAGTGGAATTTTAAGAAAAAAGAGAAGTTTGAGACGCCTGTGGAGGTGCCCAAACATATTGCCATCATTATGGATGGGAATGGGCGCTGGGCCAAAAAACGGATGCAGCCTCGGATTATGGGTCATAAGGCCGGTATGGATGCCCTGCAAAAGGTAACAAAAACAGCGTCTAAACTAGGGGTCAAGGTCCTGACAGTCTATGCCTTCTCAACGGAAAATTGGTCCCGTCCTGAGAAGGAAGTCAAATTTATCATGAATTTGCCGGTTGAATTTTACGATAAATACGTGCCGGAGCTTCATGCCAACAATGTGAAAATCCAGATGATTGGTGACCATTCTCGCCTGCCAGAGGCGACCTTGAAGGCACTGCGGATGGCAGAAGAAAAGACCAGGAGAAATACCGGTCTCATCCTCAATTTTGCCTTGAATTATGGCGGTCGTGATGAGCTGTCTCGTGCGATTAAGGCGATTTCGCAGGATATTTTGGATGCTAAGTTCAATCCAGGGGATATTGATGACAAGCTGATTGCTGATTATCTGTATACAGGTAGTTTGCCGGTTTCCCTGCGAGACCCTGATTTGGTCATTCGGACCAGTGGTGAACTCCGTCTCAGTAATTTTTTGCCCTGGCAGATAGCCTACAGTGAGCTCTACTTCACTGACGTGGCCTGGCCGGACTTTGATGGAGAAGCTCTGCTATTAGCCATAAAAGAATACAATCGTCGCCATAGAAGATTTGGTGGTGTGTAAGGAGAAATGATGACAAAGGAACTAAGAACACGGGTGATATCGGCGGTCGTTGCACTGGCCCTCTTTATCCCTGTTATATATATTGGTGGGGTGACCTTCCAGTTGGTGCTGGGGCTCTTGGCCATGCTGGCTACTGCGGAATTGATGCGGATGTACAAGCTGGCGCCTAATTCCATTGAGGGTATCCTGGCCATGCTGGGAAGTTTTGTCTTGACCCTTCCGCTTGAGAACTATCTGCCATTTTTGCCGACGGATGGGAACTATGTGGCCTTTACGGTCATTGTCTTTATTCTGATGGGTTCGATCGTTTTCCATACAGGCACCTATACTTACTCAGAAGTGGTCTATCCTATTGCCAGCAGTTTTTATATCGGGGTTGGTTTCCACAATCTGGCCCTGGCGCGTATGGATAGTCTCAACAAGCTATTCTTTGCCCTGCTGCTTGTCTGGGCGACGGATATTGGTGCCTATATGCTTGGTCGTCAGTTTGGCAAGCGCAAGCTGGCTCCTCTGGTATCACCTAATAAATCCATTGAAGGTTTTCTCGGTGGGATTGCTTCGGCAGTTGTAGTGGCAGCCATCTATCTCATCTTCTCCAAGGAAATTCGTGACGTCTATTCAATTCCCTTGATGCTGGTCTTGGCGGCTGTATTTTCTGTCGTGGCCCAGTTTGGAGATCTGGTTGAGAGTGCTATCAAGCGCCGTTTTGGTGTCAAGGATTCTGGTAATCTGATTCCAGGGCATGGCGGTATCTTGGATCGTTTTGACAGTGTCATTTTTGTCTTTCCAATCATGCACTTCTTCGGCTTATTTTAAGGAGGTTCCATGAAGGGAATTTTAGCATTTATTTTTATATTTGGCGTGATTGTGGTTATCCATGAATTTGGTCACTTCTATTTCGCCAAAAAAGCAGGCATCCTAGTTCGGGAATTTGCCATTGGTATGGGTCCGAAAATTTTCGCTCATACGGGCAAGGACGGGACGGCCTATACGATTCGTATTCTTCCGCTTGGCGGCTATGTTCGTATGGCTGGCTGGGGCGAGGACAAGACGGAGATTAAGACCGGGACACCGGCCAGTTTGACCCTCAATTCAGACGGCATTGTGACTCGAATCAACCTATCGGGTAAGGGCTTTGATGTCAACAGTCTGCCCATGAATGTGACCGGCTTTGACTTTGAAGATAGGCTGGAAATCACTGGTCTGGTCCTGGATGAGACCAAGACCTATAAGGTGGACCACGACGCGACCATTGTCGAGGAAGATGGGACGGAAGTCCGCATTGCACCGCTGGATGTCCAGTATCAAAATGCGACGATCTGGGGTCGGCTCATGACTAACTTTGCGGGTCCCATGAACAACTTTATCCTCGGTGTTTTGGCCTTCACCCTGCTTATGTTCATGCAGGGCGGTGTGGCCGATACGTCTAGCAATCAGGTGACGGTTGTAGAGGGTAGTGCCCTTGCAGCTGCTGGATTAGAGACTGGAGATAAGATTCTCTCGGTCAATGGTCAGGCAACAGATTCTTACGCCGATATTTCTAAGGTGATTGGGCAGGCAGTGCAGGATGCTAGCAGTGCTCCTAAGTTTGACTTGCTTGTGGAGCAGGACGGGACTGAGAAGAATGTGTCTGTGACTGCCAAGCAGGAAGATGGCACCTACAGACTAGGTGTTTCCCCTATTTTGAAGACGGGTGTCTTGGACAAGATTATTGGTGGTGTCCAGCAGGCCGGAGTGACAGCTCTCATGATTGTCACAGCCTTGAAAAATCTGATTGCCAGCTTTGATGTCAAGCAACTAGGTGGTCCTGTGGCTATCTACTCTGTCAGCAATCAAGCGGCTCAAGATGGTTGGATGTCCATTATTGGACTGATGGCTACGTTGTCGATAAACGTAGGAATTTTCAATCTCATTCCGATTCCGGCCCTTGATGGTGGTAAAATTGTTATGAATATCCTGGAAGGAATTCGTCGCAAACCGCTCAAGCCAGAAACGGAATCCTACATCACGCTGGCAGGCGTTGCAATCATGGTCGTCCTCATGCTGGTCGTGACCTGGAATGACATTATGCGGGTATTTTTCTAAAATAAAATTTGCAAGGAACTGAATGCGTGCTAAACGCAGGAAGTTCTGAAAACTAAGAAAAAGAAAGGAACAGAGAGTTTTTAGATTTAAACTCGAGCGAAAAGCTCGGAATTTAGATAAACGACTTCTGAAATCAGGATTTCAGGTCGTTTCCTAAAATTCGGTCGCTTTTTGGTCGCTCTCTGTATCATCAACATGAAACAATCTAAAATGATTATCCCGACTCTTCGGGAGATGCCTTCTGATGCGCAGGTCATCAGTCATGCGCTTATGGTGCGTGCTGGTTATGTGCGTCAGATTTCCGCTGGGATTTACAGCTATTTGCCGTTGGCCAACCGTGTGATTGAAAAAGCCAAAAATATCATGCGGGAGGAATTTGATAAGATTGATGCTATTGAATTTTTGGCACCAGCCCTCTTGTCAGCCGACATTTGGCGCGAGTCTGGTCGTTACGATACCTACGGTGACGACCTCTACAAGCTCAAAAACCGCGAGGGTTCCGACTTTATCTTGGGTCCAACCCATGAAGAAACAGTGACATTATTGGCGCGTGATGCGGTGCAATCCTATAAGCAATTGCCACTCAATATCTACCAAATCCAGCCTAAATACCGCGACGAAAAACGTCCACGTAACGGTCTCTTGCGCGGTCGCGAATTCATCATGAAGGATGGCTACAGTTTCCACGCTAGCTACGAGAGTTTGGATGAAACCTACGACGATTACAAGCGTGCCTACGAGGCGATTTTTACTCGTGCTGGTCTGGAATTCAAGGCTATCATCGGTGATGGTGGTGCCATGGGTGGTAAGGACAGTCAAGAATTTATGGCCATTACACCAGACCGTACCGACCTTGACCGCTGGGTTGTCTTGGACAAGTCGGTAGCTTCTTTTGACGAAATTCCAGAGGACGTATTGGCAGCCATCAAGGCGGAACTTTTGGCTTGGAATGTTTCTGGTGAAGATACCATTGCCTACTCTAGCGCGTCTGGCTACGCTGCCAACCTAGAAATGGCAACCAGCGAGTACAAACCAAGTACAGCAGTTGTCGTCGAAGAGGACTTGGTTAAAGTTGCTACACCTGATGCTAAAACCATCGATGAGGTGGCATCTTTCTTGAATGTTGCGGAAGAGCAGACCATTAAAACCATGCTCTTTATGGCTGACGGAGAGCCAGTTGTTGCCCTCCTTGTTGGCAATGATCAAGTTAACGATGTCAAGTTGAAAAACCACTTGGCAGCAGATTTCTTTGATGTAGCAAGCCCAGCTGATGCAGAAAAAGTCTTCGGTGCTGGATTCGGTTCCCTTGGACCAGTCGGCTTGCCAGAAAACATCAAGATTATTGCAGACCGCAAGGTGCAAGATTTGAAAAATGCTGTTGTTGGTGCCAACGAAGATGGTTTCCACTACACAGGTGCCAATGCAGGGCGTGATTTCCAAGTGACTGAGTATGTGGATATTCGCGAAGTCAAGGAAGGCGAGCCTTCTCCAGACGGACACGGTGTGCTCAACTTTGCCCGCGGTATCGAGATTGGTCACATCTTCAAGCTGGGTACGCGCTACTCAGACAGCATGAATGCGACGATTTTGGATGAAAATGGTCGTGCCATGCCGATTATCATGGGTTGCTACGGGATTGGTGTTAGCCGTCTCTTGTCAGCAGTTCTGGAGCAACACGCTCGCCTCTTTGTCAATAAGACGCCAAAAGGTGAATACCGTTACGCTTGGGGCATCAACTTCCCTAAAGAATTGGCACCGTTTGATGTACATTTGATTCCAGTCAATGTCAAAGATGAAGAAGCGATGGCCTTGACCCAGTCAATCGAAACAAGCTTGGTAGCTGCTGGTTATGAAGTCTTGACAGATGACCGTAACGAGCGTGTCGGCGTTAAATTCTCTGATAGTGACTTGATTGGCTTGCCAATCCGTGTGACGGTCGGTAAGAAAGCTGCCGACGGCGTGGTCGAAGTCAAAATCAAGGGCACTGGCGACACTGTCGAAGTCCATGTCGACCAGCTCTTGGAAACTTTGAAAATTTTGAATAAGTAACAAATAAAGGAGAGGTTGGGCATAAAGTCCAGCCTCTAACTATTTTATTATGTGATTTTTAGTTCGGGAGCGAGAAAGAACTCGATAGATGAAAAGAGAGTTCGTTTTCCCCGCACAGCTTCAACTGTTTGGGAGACAGTTGAAGGTCGGAAATTGAGCGAACTCAGTTCGCATCATACGTAAAGGTCTGGTTCGGAGCGTAAAACACGAAGTGCTGAGGATTGTTTCACAATCCCAATTTCCCACCTTTCACAGTTCCCCAAATTGTGAAAGCCAATCAACCCCTGCGCTGAGATGTTGACACAAACTAAAGAAAGCGAGCCTAGGCTTTTATACGAAAACTCAAAAGAATGCAAAAACTCCTTCCCTATGATATAATCAAAGTGAAATTTTTTTATGTTAGGCTACTAGCTCGTCCCTAGTAGTCTTTTTCTGTGCTAAAAATTCAGGATACGTTATCTGCTCTTGTAAGAGGATATAAGCTATTTTTAATAATTGATGTGCAAGGGCAATTGTTGCTTTTTGTGAACCACGCCGACTTTGAATCTGATAAAATCGTTCAGCTAGAGTACTACCTTTTTGGTTCCTAGCGGCGAAAGCGGCTTGGCATAAACATTTCTTCAAATAAGAATTTCCGTGTCGAATCTTGGTACTTCGTTTTTTACCAGCACTCTCATTATTACCTGGACAAAGTCCAGCCCAAGAAGCTAAATGTCCAGCAGTAGGAAACTGACTCATGTCAACACCAACCTCAGAAATAATAACGGATGCTGTAATGACCTCAATGCCTGGGATGGAATCCAATATTTCTACATGGTTTTCATATTGTGATAGATAGACATTCATTCGCTCTTCCAACAACCCAATCTGCTTCTGATAAAAATCATAAATCTCCAATGACTGCTTTAACATAAAGCGGTGATGGTCAGAAAAATAGCCATCCAAGGCTTCCATAAGCTGCGGTACTTTCTTCTTCAAGCTGGTGTAAACTGATTGATGGACAATGCGAGGTGTGATAGGCGTCCCATCAACCAGTAGCTGAAGGAGATTGCGACCAGATAGTCCCATTATATCTTCGATATAGGTTGTTAGCTTGATACCACCTGATTGAAGAATTTTATGGATACGGTTTGTTTCTCGATTGCGACTTTCAACATAATGTTTTCGTTGTCTGGTCAACTCCCTCAATTCTTGAATGGTTTCATCGGGAACGAAACTCCGAGGAAGCAGACCAATTCGTGTTAATTTGGCAATCCAGTGAGCATCCTTCTTGTCGGTTTTCTGACCTGGAATAGCCTTCATGTGGGCTGGTTGAGCGAGTATCAACTTGAAGTCATCACATAGAGCATGCCAGACAGGTCGCCAATAAACACCTGTACTTTCCATACCAACAGCTTCCACATGAAATTGACTGAGAAAATCGTGGCAAGCACGTAGGCCTTTAGTCGTTGTATCAAACGTAGCCATCTCACGCTTTGGACGAGTTGAGGTGAGTGGTCCGTGTAGGATACAGACAACGATATTGGCTTGATGGATATCAATACCTGCACAAGATTGATAGAGAACATCCATGACAATTCCCTCCTTCTAAAAATTAGAGAGCTTATCTACTGATTTTTAGTCGTATTTTTATACTCATGCCTATCGCATATTTTGGGGTGCTCGTCAGTAGAGTGGATCAGTTTTGCCCTCGATTATTAGAATCATTAAGTCGTCAACCACAAAGCCCTCACTAAGATTATACACCTAGTGAGGGCTTTATGTTCGTTTTCATTATTCTGTGGGTGAGGGCGAAGCCATCATGGATGTCTTGCCCAGGCTCTTTTAATAATGAATCTATTTTTTGATTTCAAGCTCCTGTAATTGGTGCAGAATGGTTTCTAAATCGGCTCCTGCCTGTAGGAGAGCGGCAGCTGTATAGCAGCCTTCAACGACGGGAACAGTCTGAATCAGGACTTCTTTTTCTGAAAAATCAGCAACCATTTCGATATTCATCCGAGCGCTTCCTAGGTCGAAAAAGGCTAAGATGGTGTCTGCATCATTTTCTTCTAACTTTTCCTGGACGGTCTCAAAGCTAGTGCCGATTGAACCATCCTCCAAGCCACCGCAGTAGGTCAAAGAAACGTCCTGAGTTACTTCCGAGACTAAATCGATAATCCCCTGGGCAAGATTTTTGGAATGGGAGACTAGTAAGATGCCAGTTTTTGTCATGAACCTGTCACCTCCAGGAGGGATTCAAAGAGTAGGCCAGATGAGTAAGAACCAGGATCGATGTGGCCGACAGAACGTTCGCCAACATAGGAAGCACGTCCCTTAGTCGCAAGTGTATCAGCAGTAGCTTGGACAATTTCCTGAATCAGATTAGGAGTGAGTTTGTCTTCCCTAATGGCAGAGATGACAGGGGTCCAGACGTCGACCATGGTTTTTTCGCCCAGATCCGCCTTGCCGCGTTTTTGAATCATATCCAGGCCTTCTTGTAACATAGAAGCCAGTTCAGCACCAGCTTGGCTAGCCTTGGACAAACCCATAAAGGCCGAACCGTAGAGGGGACCAGAGGCACCACCTACCTTACTGAGCAGTTGCATGGCTACAATTTTGAAAATCTGGTCCGCACTGGCAAATTCCTTGCCATCCAGTTCAGTCATAACAGCAGCCATCCCACGGGCCATATTGCCTCCATGGTCACCATCACCAATAGGGGTGTCCAGCTCGCTTAGGTAATCCTTGTTTGCTTGAATTTTTTCGTTGAATCGTGTCATCCAAGCCAATGCTGTTCTTACATCCATAGTTTTTCTCCTACCAGCCGGCTACTTGTACAGGGGCGTTTAGAGCCTCTAGCCAGCTTGGTTCTTCTAATTTTATAAGGGTCAATGATAGGCCAGCCATATCAATTGATGTCATGTAATCGCCGATTTTCTTGTAGTCTACCTCAATGCCTTTTTCCAGCAATAGTTTAGCTACGTCGTTGGCAAAGACATACTGCTCCATGAGTGGGGTTGCGCCTAGACCATTGATGAGAAGACCGTAATGTTCGCCTTCTTTGAGCTCAAAGCCTTGAGCTAATTTTTCAACCAATTCGGCTGCCAATGTTGCGGACGGTTGCAATTTTTCCTTCTTATAGCCAGGTTCGCCGTGGATGCCGACCCCATATTCAAACTCATCTTCTTCTAAAACGAAGCCAGGTTTTCCTACTTCAGGAACGGTTGCACCAGATAGGGCCAGACCAATTGTCTTAATCTGTGGAACTAATTTGTCGGCCAACTCTTTGATGGCAGTGAGAGACTGGCCTTGTTCAGCAGCATGTCCGAGAATTTTATGAACTAGGATGGTTCCAGCAACCCCGCGTCGACCTTGGGTATAGAGGCTATTTTCCACGGCAATATCATCGTCGACAACTACACTTGCAACCTCGATGCCTTCCATTTCTGCCAATTCTTGGGCCATTTCAAAGTTCATGATGTCACCAGAGTAGTTCTTGATGACCATGAAGACCCCGGCACCTTCATCAGCTGCCTTGATTGCCTCTAGGATTTGGTCCGGTGTTGGGGAGGTAAATACTGCGCCACAGACAGCAGCAGACAGCATACCTTTACCGACAAAGCCTGCATGAGATGGTTCGTGGCCAGAGCCTCCTCCAGAGATGATACCGACCTTGCCAGTCTTTTCTGCCTTGCGGACTATGACTTCAAAGCCCTCTAGACGTTCTACCAGGTCATTGTGCATAAAGACCAGGCCATTGAGCATTTCGTCAACAACATTTTCAGGTTGATTGATAATTTTTTTCATGAGAAAACCTCCGTGATATAATACTAAGATTATTATATTGTATTGTGTAGACAAATTAAAGGGACAATTGGTCAATTTTGTCCCTTTTTTTACATAAGTGTATCTGATAATGTATAATAAGATAGGAGAGACCAGAAGGGAGGCAGCATGGGCACTTCATTGCTGACCAAAAAGCGCATCGCAAAGGCATTTAAAAAGCAGTTGATTGAAAAGGGATTTGAGAAGGTGTCTGTGGTAGAGGTTATGCAGGAGGCTGCTATCCGTCGCCAGACCTTCTACAATCATTTCCTAGACAAGTATGAGCTCTTAGATTGGATTTTTAAGACGGAGCTGGAAGAGCAGATTACGGATAATTTGAATTATATTAGTGGATGGAAGTTGTTGGATGAGTTACTTTACTATTTCGACAGCAACCAGTCTTTTTATGCACGGATTTTTTCAGTCAATGAGCAGAATGACTTCAGGAGCTATTTATCTGACTATGTTAGGCTTTTGCTGGAAAAAATTATAGATGAGTGGTCTGTTAAGCAAGAGGTAGAGGTAGTAGGGGCGTTAAGGCTCTTCCTATTAGACTACCATACTAAGGGTTTGGTGGGCTTTATTGAGGCGGGGGTGGTTGACCCCCATCGCCAGCTACATACTTCCTATCGGAACCTAGTTTCCGTCTTGTTGCAATCACTTGAAGGAGGGAGAGGACAATGAGTCAATTGCCACTATTTTATCAGGAGGAAGATTTGCTACAATCCTATATAGATGGGCTCTTGCTGGCTCATCCTCATTTGGAGCAACTGGAGAATTATCCCATTATTGTGGATAAACATCAGGCCGAGGACCGGGTGCCGATTTTGTCGGGTGGTGGTTCCGGGCATGAACCGGCCCATATTGGTTTTGTCGGCCAGGGTATGCTGACTGCCGCTGTCTATGGGAAAATCTTTATTCCGCCGACTCCAGAGCAGATTTTAAGAGCTATCCGCCATATCAATAGAGGGCAGGGTGTCTTTGTCATTGTCAAGAATTTCGAGGCTGATTTAGCAGACTTCGGCCAGGCCATTAAACAGGCGCGTCAGGAAGGAATCGATGTCCGCTATATTGTTTCCCACGATGATATTTCTGTCGAGCCCAAAAAGCAATTTCAGATGCGGCATCGGGGGCTGGCTGGCACTATTTTCTTGCATAAAATCTTAGGTGCTGCGGCTCAGGCTGGGGCCAGTTTGGCTGAACTGGAGGCCCTTGGCCTAGAATTGGCGACGGAGATTGCTACCATTGGCTTTGCGACCAGGTCTGCTCATTTTCCTGGGCATGACCAACCCCTCTTTCAGCTGGAAAAGGGCAAGATTTCCTATGGCATGGGGATTCACGGGGAGGAAGGTTACCGGACGGTCACTTTTGAATCGGCTGAGCAGTTGGCCAATGAAATCGTCAACAAATTAAAGATAAAATTCCACTGGCGAGAGGGTGAAGATTATATCCTTTTGGTCAACAATTTGGGTACCGTTTCAGAGTTGGAATTGGGAATCTTCACGAATGCTATCTGCCAATTTCTAGATTTGCAGGGCCTGCAGCTTCCTTTTATCAAGCAGGGAAGATTGATGACCAGCTTAGACATGGCTGGGATTTCGGTGACCCTCTGTCGCTTGAAAGACCGTAAGTGGCTGGATTATCTGCTAGCGGATACGGATGCGGCTGCCTGGTAGAAAGGTGAATGTGGTCAGGACTTGCCATAGTCTTCCCCTCGAAAATTGGGCTGGATTGTGGTAAAATACTCCTAACAACATTCAAAGGAAATCAACATGTCAGATAAATTTCAACTCTTGCTCCAACAGATCAATATGCCTCTTGATGCTCGGCAATCAGAGGCTTTTTCATCTGGAAAGATTGAGAAGGTTGTCCTTCACAAGGTCAGCAAGCTCTGGGAATTTACCTTCCGCTTACCTGCTCCCTTGCCCCTTCTGGATTATCAGCTTTTCAAGGCAAGGCTAGCTACTGAGTTTGAAAAGATGGGCAATAGGGTCCGTTTTGCCATTGTGACGGATTTGGAAGCCTACGACGGTGACTTGCTGGTGGCCTACTATCCGGAGGCCTTTACGGAGGAGCTCTGCCAGAGTGCTGGTTTCAAGGCCCTCTTTCAGCCGCTGGAAGTCGTCTATCGGGATGGTGTTCTCTGGATCAAGGGACCTGAAACCATTGACACGGTTCATTTTCGCAAGAATCATCTGCCAAATCTAGTCGAGCAATACGCCCGTTTTGGCTTTGCAAATCTCAAGGTGGACATCGAAGTTTGTCAAACCATGACCGAGCAACAGGCTGCGGACTTCCAGAATCAGAATGAGCAAATTTACCAGCAGGCCAATGAGGAAAATCTGGCTGCTCTGGAACAACTAGCACAGATGGCGCCACCACCAGAGGCAGCTCAGCCATTTGTCCCAGAATATAAGAAGACCAACCGGCCTGCCAAGGTAGCCATCGATAAGGCGGAGATTACGCCTATGATTGAGGTTGACAGTGAGGAAAACCGCGTGGTCTTTGAGGGGCTAGTCTTTGAAGCGGAGCACAAGACAACCAAGACGGGACGGGTCATTATCAACTTCAAGATGACCGACTATACCTCTTCGTTTACCCTGCAAAAATGGGCTAAAAATGAGGAAGAGGCCCAGAAATTTAGCATGATAAAGAAGGGGCAATGGCTCCGGGTGCGGGGAAATGTGGAGACCAACAATTTCACCCGTGATCTGACCATGAATGTCCAGGAAATCCAAGAAGTCAAGAAGGAAATCCGCAAGGACCTGATGCCAGAAGGTGAGAAACGGGTCGAATTTCATGCCCATACCAACATGTCAACCATGGATGCCCTTCCTGCCGTTGAGGACTTGGTGGCACGGGCTGCAGCCTGGGGGCACAAGGCGGTTGCTATTACCGACCACGGCAATGTCCAGTCCTTCCCTCATGGTTACCACGCTGCCAGAAAAGCGGGTATCAAGCCGATTTTCGGGATGGAGGCCAATATCGTTGAGGACTCGGTGCCTATTGTCTACAATGAGACGGATTTGGTTTTGTTAGATGCGACTTATGTAGTCTTTGACGTGGAGACGACCGGACTTTCTGCGGTCAACAATGCTCTGATTCAGATTGCGGCATCTAAGATGTACAAGGGCAATATCATTGCAGAATTTGATGAATTTATTGATCCGGGGCACCCACTCAGCCAGTTCACGACCGAGTTGACGGGAATTACGGACCAGCATGTGCAGGGGTCCAAGCCCTTGGAGCAGGTCCTGCGGGAGTTTCAGGAATTCTGTCAGGACAGCGTTCTGGTTGCCCACAATGCCAGCTTTGACGTCGGCTTTATGGATGTCAACTATGAACGGGCGGGTCTGCCGACCATTACGCAGCCGGTCATTGATACGCTGGAATTTGCCCGCAATCTCTATCCAGATTTCAAACGGCACGGTTTGGGGCCGCTGACCAAGCGGTTTGGGGTTGCCTTGGAGCACCACCACATGGCCAACTACGATGCCGAGGCGACTGGTCGTCTACTCTTTATTTTCTTGAAAGATGCACTCGAAAAGCACGCTATTACCAATCTCAATCAGCTCAATCGTGACCTGATTGCTGAGGATTCCTACAAAAAAGCCCGCGTCAAGCATGCGACGGTCTATGTGATCAATCAGGTCGGGCTGAAAAATATCTTCAAGCTGGTTTCCCTGTCCAATACCCAGTATTTTGAGGGTGTTCCTCGGATTCCGCGGACGGTGCTGGATGCTCATCGAGAAGGCTTGATTTTGGGAACGGCCTGCCAAGAGGGTGAAATCTTCGACGAACTCTTGTCCAAGGGCATTGACGATGCGGTTAAGAAGGCTACCTACTATGACTTTATCGAGGTCATGCCTCCAGCTCTCTACGCGCCCATGATTGCCAAGGAGCAATTCAAGAACATGGGCGAGATTGAGGAGACCATCAAGCAGTTGATTGAGGTCGGTCGCAGGGCTAATCTGCCTGTTCTTGCGACGGGTAATGTCCACTATATTGACCCCGAGGAAGAAATTTATCGTGAAATTATTGTGCGGGCCTTGGGCCAAAGTTCGCCGATTAACTGGACTATCGGCAATGGTGAGACTGCCCAGCCTGCTCCCCTGCCCAAGGCGCATTTCCGTACTACCAGTGAAATGCTGGATGAATTTGCCTTCCTAGGCGAGGCGCAGGCGCGTGAGATTGTCATCACTAATCCAAATGCCATGCTGGACCGTTTCGAGGATGTGGAAGTGGTCAAGACTGACCTCTACACGCCCTATATTGAAAAGGCAGAAGAGACAGTGGCGGAGTTGACCTACCAGAAGGCTTTCGAGATTTATGGCAATCCTCTGCCAGATATTATCGATCTGCGGATTGAGAAGGAGTTGACGTCCATTCTGGGTAATGGCTTCGCCGTGATTTACCTGGCATCGCAGATGTTGGTGCAACGGTCAAATGAACGAGGCTATCTGGTTGGTTCACGGGGGTCTGTCGGCTCCAGTTTCGTTGCTACCATGATTGGGATTACGGAAGTAAACCCTATGCCTCCTCACTATGTCTGCCCCAACTGCCAGCATAGTGAATTTATCACAGACGGTTCCTATGGTTCGGGCTTCGATATGCCGGATAAGCCTTGTCCCCAGTGTGGCAACAAGTACAACAAGGACGGACAGGATATTCCCTTCGAGACCTTCCTTGGTTTTGATGGGGACAAGGTACCCGATATTGACTTGAACTTCTCTGGTGATGACCAGCCCTCTGCCCACTTGGATGTGCGAGATATTTTCGGCGCGGAAAATGCCTTTCGGGCAGGAACGGTAGGTACGGTTGCGGCCAAGACAGCCTACGGTTTTGTCCGTGGCTATGAGCGGGATTATGGTAAATTCTACCGTGATGTAGAGGTGGAGCGCTTAGCGGCAGGAGTGGCTGGTGTCAAACGGACGACAGGCCAGCATCCAGGGGGGATTATCGTGTTCCCTGATTACATGGATGTCTATGACTTTACGCCTGTTCAGTACCCGGCCGATGATGTGACCGCCAACTGGCAGACTACTCACTTCAACTTCCACGATATTGACGAGAACGTTCTCAAGCTCGATGTCCTAGGGCACGATGACCCGACCATGGTTCGTAAATTGCAGGACTTGTCTGGCATCGATCCACAGACTATTCCGGCGGATGACCCAGGTGTCATGGCCCTCTTTTCTGGCACGGAAATTCTGGGAGTTACCCCAGAGCAGATTGGCACACCGACCGGTATGTTGGGGATTCCCGAGTTTGGGACCAACTTCGTTCGAGGCATGGTGGAGGAAACCAAGCCGACCACCTTCTCTGAATTACTCCAGCTGTCTGGACTATCTCACGGTACGGACGTATGGTTGGGCAATGCCCAGGATTTGATCAAGGCGGGAATTGCCGACCTATCCACCGTCATCGGCTGTCGGGATGACATTATGGTCTATCTCATGCATGCTGGTTTGCCACCGAAAATGGCCTTTAACATCATGGAGCGGGTGCGGAAGGGCCTCTGGCTGAAAATTTCCGAGGAAGAGCGCAACGGCTACATCCAAGCCATGAAGGACAATAAGGTGCCGGACTGGTACATCGAATCCTGTGGAAAAATCAAGTACATGTTCCCCAAAGCCCATGCGGCGGCCTACGTTATGATGGCCCTGCGGGTAGCCTACTTCAAGGTTCATCATCCGCTTTATTACTACACGGCCTATTTCTCTATCCGTGCCAAGGCCTTTGATTTGGCGACGATGTCAGGTGGTTTGGACCGGGTCAAGGCCAAGATGGAAGAAATCACCCTCAAGAAGAAGAATAACGAGGCCTCCAACGTCGAGCAAGATCTCTATACTACCCTAGAATTGGTCAATGAAATGCTGGAGCGTGGCTTCAAGTTTGGCAAGCTGGACCTCTACAAGTCCCATGCGACCGAGTTTTTGATTGAAGAGGATACCTTGATACCGCCTTTTGTAGCCATGGACGGTCTGGGTGAAAACGTAGCCAAGCAATTGGTTGCAGCCCGTGAAGAAGGGGAATTCCTTTCCAAAACAGAGCTCCGCAAACGGGGTGGCTTGTCCACAACGCTGGTTGAAAAAATGGACGAGATGGGTATCCTCGGTAAAATGCCAGAGGATAACCAACTCAGCCTCTTTGATGATTTGTTTTAAAAATAGTCAGGAAGAAAATGAAAAGAGTTTGTAGACAAAATCTCTTTTCAGACTTTCCTGAGATGATGTCGGACGGTAGTAAACTTTCTTGTTTCTGGGTTTACTCCTCAAACAGTCCCCCAGACTGTTTGAGCTACCTACGGAATGGCTAAGATAGTGTATTCCTGATTATCGCCTCCCAAATTTATTTGTTGCCAAGTCCCTCTAATCTTTGGATTGGAGGGCTTTGTTTTTTTTGTCAGAAAAATGAGAAAATATGGTACAATAATCTAGTATTACATTTCAAAGGAGAATAAAATGGTACTACCAAATTTTAAAGAAAATCTCGCTAAATATGCGAAACTCTTGGTTTCAACTGGTATCAATGTGCAGCCAGGTCACACGGTGCAATTGACAATCGGTGTGGAACAGGCTGAATTGGCTCGTTTAATTGTTAAAGAGGCTTATGCGCACGGTGCGGCTGAAGTCTTGGTCAACTGGTTGGACGATGTGATTGCGCGTGAGCGTTTGGTTAATGTCGATGTAGAACTCTTGGAACAGGTTCACCCACAACGCATTACAGAAATGAACTACCTCTTGGAGCGCAAGGCAAGCCGTTTGGTGGTCTTGTCAGATGATCCAGGTGCTTACGACGGTGTGGATCCAGAGAAATTGTCTCGCAACGCCCGTGCTCTTAGCCAGGCCTTGAACCCAATGCGTCAAGCAACGCAAGCCAACAAAATCAGCTGGACACTTGGTGCAGCCTCTGGTTTGGAATGGGCTAAAAAAGTCTTCCCAAATGCAGCCTCTGACGAGGAGGCAGTGGACCTCCTTTGGGACCAAATCTTTAAGACCTGCCGTATCTACGAAGAAGATCCAATCAAAGCTTGGGAAGAGCACGAGGCACGCTTGGTGGCTAAGGCTAAGGTTCTTAACGACGAGCAGTTTGTCAAATTACACTATACAGCACCAGGAACTGACCTGGTACTCGGTATGCCGAAAAATCACTTGTGGGAAGCAGCTGGATCGATCAATGCCCAAGGTGAGCACTTTATTGCCAACATGCCAACAGAAGAGGTCTTCACAGCACCTGACTACCGTGTGGCAGACGGCTATGTAACTTCTACAAAACCACTCAGCTACAACGGTAACATCATCGAAGGCATCAAAGTAACCTTCAAAGATGGTGAAATCGTGGATGTAACGGCTGAAAAAGGCGATGAAGTCATGAAGAAATTGGTCTTTGACAATGCCGGTGCACGCGGTCTCGGTGAAGTTGCCCTTGTGCCAGACAAGAGCCCAATCTCTCAATCAGGTGTGACTTTCTTCAACACTCTCTTTGATGAAAATGCCTCAAACCACTTGGCGATTGGTCAAGCCTATGCCTTCTCTATCGAAGGTGGTACAGAAATGAGCCAAGAAGAGCTGAAAGAAGCTGGTCTCAACCGTTCAGATGTCCATGTGGACTTCATGATTGGTTCCAACAAGATGAACATTGACGGTATCCGTGAAGATGGAACCCGTGTACCAATCTTCCGTGACGGCGAGTGGGCTATCTAATGATATTTGAATGAAACTGGGCAAAAAGCCCAGGATCACTTCTCAGAGTTCGTATCAACATCTCAGCGCAGTGGTTGATTGGCAGATTTGTTCGTGTTTTGCACTCCAAATCTGACCTAATCAACTGTGCGGGGGTGGGAAGACGAACTCTTTTTGACCTAGTCGAGTTCTTTCCCACTCCCATTTTGTAAATAAGGAGGAATACAGAATGTTATCAAGTATTATCGCAGGTGCTATTATTGGCTTAATTGCTGGGGCTTTGACCTCATCAGATGACCGTCGTGGCTGTCTGGGAAATATTATCCTTGGTCTTTCAGGTTCATGGATTGGACAGTTGCTCTTTGGTGATTGGGGTCCACAATTCGGCGAAATGGCAGTTGTACCATCTGTTTTAGGAGCCGTTTTATTGGTGGCAATTTTTTCTAGTTCTAGACGGAACTAAACACCTGAACCGTGCTTCAATTGGAGCACGGTTTTCATTGCCTGAATTTGTGCAAATTGACGCATTGTTCGGATTTTTCAGAAAATTTCCATTTTTCTGTTGACAAGTGAAAAAAAGTGCGTTATCATAGACAACAAGTAAAATACAGAGAGGAAAAGTCAAATGAAACCTGTCACTACAAAATTCTTTGCTTTGTTGTTGCGACGGTCGGGCTAGTGCTGAAAGAATGCATTAGTCCTGTTTGGCTTACCAAGCGGGCGCTGTTGACAACATCTCGCGGGTAGGAGTCCTCGAGGTGTTTTCTTTTTTACTTGGTTTACTTACAAAACTAAGAAAAAGAACCTAATAGTAAGGTTAGGGTTATTTAGAAAGGTATTCTTATGCGTGTGATTGAATTTTTAGATACGACTTTACGGGATGGTGAACAGACGCCGGGTGTGAATTTTTCTATCAAGGAAAAAGTGACCATTGCCAAGCAGTTGGAAAAATGGGGGATTTCTGCTATCGAAGCGGGTTTCCCAGCGGCCAGTCCTGATTCTTTTGAAGCGGTCCGTCAGATTGCGGCGGCGATGACCAAGACGGCTGTGACAGGATTGGCTCGGTCAGTCAAATCAGACATTGATGCTTGTTATGAGGCTCTGAAAGATGCCAAGTATCCGCAGATCCATGTTTTTATTGCTACCAGTCCCATCCATCGTGAATTTAAACTGCAAAAGACCAAAGAAGAAATTTTGGTGCAAATCACTGAACATGTCAGCTATGCCCGTGAGCGTTTTGAGGTAGTCGAGTTCTCGCCAGAAGATGCGACGCGGACGGAGTTGGATTACTTGCTTCAAGTGGTGCAAACAGCGGTAGATGCGGGTGCGACTTACATCAATATTCCAGACACAGTTGGTTTTACCACTCCACAACACTACGGTGAAATTTTCCGTTATCTGACAACTAATGTCAAATCGGACCGTGAGATTATTTTCAGTCCCCATTGCCATAATGACCTAGGTATGGCTGTTGCCAACACCCTTTCAGCTATTAAAAATGGAGCTGGTCGTGTCGAGGGTACTATCAATGGTATTGGGGAGCGGGCTGGAAATGCGGCACTGGAAGAGGTGGCTGTAGCCCTTGAAATTCGGAAAGATTTTTATGGCGTAACCAGTCCCATTGTCCTCAAGGAAACCCTTAATACTTCGGAATTGGTCTCTCGCTTTTCTGGAATTGCCATTCCACGCAATAAGGCAGTGGTCGGTGGCAATGCCTTCTCACACGAGTCAGGTATCCACCAAGATGGTGTCTTGAAAAATCCATTGACCTATGAAATCATTACACCTGAGTTGGTAGGGGTCAAGAAAAATTCTCTGCCACTGGGTAAACTATCTGGACGCCATGCCTTTGTGGAAAAACTGAAGGAATTAGACTTGTATTTTGAAGAAGGAGACGTTACTAGCTTGTTTGCTCGTTTCAAAAACCTGGCAGACAAGAAGGAAAAAATCACGGATGCAGATATTCGTGCCTTGGTAGCTGGGACAGAAATCAGCAATCGTGATGGCTTCCAATTTAAAGATTTGCGTTTGGATAGTCAGTCTGACGGAAGTATTCAGGCTCAGGTCATTTTCATCAATCAAGATGAGGAAGAAGTGGTTGTTGCAGAGTCAGGCAAGGGCTCGGTTGAGGCTGTCTTTAATGCCATTGACCAATTCTTCCAGCAGGAAATCAGCTTGGAACGGTATCATATCGACGCTATTACTGACGGTATCGATGCCCAAGCTCGTGTACTGGTTGCTGTAGAAAACAAGGCAACGGAAACTATCTTCAATGCCTCTGGTATTGACTTTGACGTACTGAAGGCTTCGGCCATTGCCTATATTCATGCCAATGTCATGGTACAGAAAGAAAATAGCGGACAGATAGATAGGAAACTATCAGAGAAAGACTTACCACACATCTAGGAGGAAGTATGACGAAAAAAATTGTAGCCTTGTCTGGTGATGGTATTGGACCAGAAATCATGGGTGCAGGTCTAGAGGTCTTAGCGACAGTTGCCAAGAAGGTCGGCTTTGACTATTTGGTTGAGGAGCATGCCTTTGGTGGAGCGGCCATTGACCAGGCCGGTCATCCCTTGCCAGACCAAACCTTGGCAGCCTGTCGGACGGCCGATGCGATTTTACTAGCGGCCATTGGAGCCCCCCAGTATGACGGTGCAGCGGTTCGTCCAGAGCAAGGCCTGCTCCAGCTCCGCAAGGAATTGCAGCTCTTTGCCAATATCCGTCCTGTTAAGATTTTTGACAGTCTCAAAAACCATTCTCCACTGAAAGCGGAACGCTTGGACGGTGTAGATTTGGTCATGGTACGGGAGTTGACAGGCGGGATTTATTTTGGAGAGCATATCCTTGGAACTGACCAAGCCAGCGATAGCAATACCTATCAAGTTGAGGAAATCGAACGAGTTGTCCGCTCTGCCTTTGACCTAGCCCAAAAAAGACGAAAAAAAGTCACCAGCATTGATAAACAAAATGTACTGGCGACGTCAAAATTATGGCGTAAGGTAGCGGATGAGGTGGCTAAGGACTATCCAGATGTGGTCTTGGAACACCAGTTGGTCGACAGCGCAGCCATGCTCTTGATTACCAATCCTAGTCGCTTTGATGTTCTGGTAACGGAAAATCTCTTCGGCGATATTTTGTCAGATGAGGCGAGTGTTTTGACAGGAACCTTGGGCGTCTTGCCGTCAGCCAGTCATGCGGTGGCAGGTCCTAGTCTTTATGAACCTATCCATGGTTCGGCACCAGATATTGCTGGCCAGGGCATTGCCAATCCTGTCAGTATGATTCTATCTGTCGCCATGATGCTAGAAGAAAGTTTTGATTTGGCTCAAGCTGGTCAAACCATTCGCCAAGCCGTTGAAGCGGTCTTTGCACAGGGTATCTTCACTAAAGATCTAGGTGGCACTGCCTCTACCAAAGAAATGACGGAGGCCATTATTGCCCAGATTGGAGGTGGGTAGATATGAGTGGTAAATCTATTTTTGATAAGCTCTGGGACCGCCATGTGATTACAGGGCAGGAAGGTCAGCCCCAGCTCCTTTATGTGGACCAACACTATATCCATGAGGTGACCAGTCCCCAGGCTTTTGATGGTTTGCGAGAGGCTGGACGTCAGGTCCGTCGGCCAGAGTTGACCTTTGGTACATTTGACCACAATGTTCCAACGGTTAATATCTATGATATTCGTGATGTCATTTCCAAGGCTCAGATGGATGCCTTAGCTCGCAATGTGGTGGAATTCGGTATTCCACATGCGCCACATGGGTCTGCCAATCAAGGCATTGTCCATATGGTGGGGCCAGAGACTGGCTTGACTCAGCCAGGGAAACTCATCGTCTGTGGAGATAGCCATACGGCAACCCACGGGGCTTTCGGCGCCATTGCCTTTGGGATTGGGACAACAGAAGTAGAGCATGTCTTTGCAACTCAAACCCTGTGGCAAGTCAAACCCAAAAAGCTCTTAGTACGGTTTACTGGTAAGCCGAAAAAGGGGATATACTCCAAGGATTATGTCTTAGCATTGATTGCTAAGTATGGTGTGGCACTAGGGGTTGGTTATATAGTCGAGTATGTGGGTGAGGCTATTGATGCTCTGACCATGGAAGAACGGATGACGATTTGTAACATGTCCATCGAGTTCGGATCCAAGATGGGGATTATGAACCCTGATCAAACCACTTTTGATTATCTAGCGGACAAGGAAAAACGCCCCAAAGACTTTGAGGCAGCGGTGGCTGATTGGAAGACATTGGTATCCGACCCGGATGCAGTTTATGACAAGGTTATCGAAATGGATGTTTCGAATCTAGCACCGATGGTAACATGGGGAACCAACCCTTCCATGGGGGTATCCTTTGATGAGACCTTTCCTGAAGTTCGCGATATGAATGATGAACGAGCGTATAAGTACATGAACTTACAGCCTGGACAAAGTCCAAAGGATATTGAAATTGGCTATGTTTTCCTGGGGTCCTGTACCAATGCCCGTCTTTCTGACTTGCAGGTGGCCGCAAAGATTGTTGAAGGCAAACGTGTGGCAAATCATGTGACTGCAATTGTGGTTCCTGGTTCGAGGCCGGTTAAGTCAGCTGCAGAAGCACTAGGCTTAGACAAGATTTTCTTGGAAGCTGGCTTTGAATGGCGGGATCCTGGTTGCTCCATGTGTCTGGGGATGAACCCAGACAAGGTGCCGACAGGTGTCCACTGCGCATCGACTAGTAACCGAAACTTTGAGGATCGACAGGGTGTTGGATCGCGAACCCATCTTTGTAGTCCAGCCATGGCAGCAGCGGCAGCTATTGCAGGACGCTTTGTAGATGTTCGTGAATTGGAGGTGGTCTGATGGAAAAGTTTACAATCTACTCTGGGACGACCGTTCCGCTCATGAATGACAACATTGATACCGATCAGATTTTGCCCAAGCAGTTTCTTAAACTGATTGACAAGAAGGGTTTTGGCAAGTACCTCATGTATGAGTGGCGTTATCTGGATAACAAGTACACTGAGGACCCGGATTTTATCTTCAATACTGCACCATATCGTCAGGCAACGATCTTGATTACAGGGGATAACTTTGGGGCAGGTTCGTCTAGAGAACATGCCGCTTGGGCTCTGGCTGACTATGGTTTCAAGGTTATCATTGCAGGCTCCTTCGGGGATATTCATTATAACAATGATCTCAACAATGGCATCTTGCCAATCGTTCAGCCCTGGGAGGTTCGGGAGAAATTGGCTGCGCTGGCATCGACTGATGAGGTGACTGTCGATCTCTACCAGCAAAAAATCCTCTCTCCAGTCGGAGAATTTGATTTTGAGATCGATGCAGATTGGAAACATAAATTACTCAACGGTCTAGATGATATTGGAATTACCCTTCAGTATCAGGAGTTGATTGAGGAGTATGAGAGGAATCGGCCAAGTTATTGGCAAGAATAGAGTCTTTCATTTTATCTTTTATTACTGCGACGAACGAGGAAACTCCGTTTCCCTATTTCCAACTTCAAATAATTTCATCATTATTTGAACTCGCTTTGCCGTAATTTACAAGCGTTACTTACTATCGTAAGTATGATTTCTAAACTTTAACAGTCACTACTCTGACTGTTGAAGCTGTCTGCAACTGTTGATGCGAACTTTGTTCGCTTTATCTCCAACCTCCAACTATCTCCCAGATAGTTGGAGCGAGTACTAAAAGCAAACTGAAAGACTCCTACGAAATACTAGAAAACTAGCAGATCGCTCTGCTATGGAACAAAAGAAAAGAGGAAACTATTATGACGAAACAAATTCACTGGGATGGCGCACTTTCACAAGAAGGTTTTGACATTATTAAGGGTGAGGGAGGCGTGATTGTCTGCCCGACTAAGGTTGGTTATATTATCATGACTGCCGACAAGGCTGGTTTGGAACGGAAGTTTGACGCTAAAGGGCGCAAGCGTAATAAGCCTGGCGTTGTCCTTTGTGGTAGCATGGAGGAGCTTCGTGAGTTGGCTCAGTTGACTCCTGAGATTGATGCCTTCTACCAAAAACATTGGGATGAGGACATTTTGTTGGGTTGTATCCTGCCGTGGAAACCAGAGGCTTACGCTAAGTTGCAGGCTTATGGCGATGGTCGTGAAGAGTTGATGACCGACGTTCGTGGGACTTCATGCTTTGTCATCAAGTTTGGTGTGGCTGGCGAGCAGATTGCCAAGGAAATGTGGGAAAAAGAAGGCCGTATGGTCTACGCTTCATCTGCTAACCCGTCAGGTAAGGGAAATCGTGGTAAGGTAGAAGGTATCGGTGAGCGTATCGCGTCTAAAGTAGACTTGATTATCGAGGCGGATGACTATGTGGCATCTATCCAGCCAGACAAGACCGTTGAAACCCGCTATGAACAAGGGGTTATGGTGTCTATGGTAGACAAAGATGGTAAACTCATTCCAGAACAAGGTGCAGACAGCCGTTCTATCAGCCCATGCCCAGTTGTCATCCGTAAGGGTCTGGACATCGATAAAATCATGATGCACTTGTCTGACCATTTCAACTCTTGGGATTATAGACAAGGGGAATATTACTAAGATATCGTCATTTAGTTTATCTTTTATTACGTCGACGAACGAGGAAACTCCGTTTCCTTATTTCCAACTTTATACAGTCATTAGACTGTATAAGCAACCTGCAGCTGTTGATACGAACTTTGTTCGCTTTATCTCCAACCTCCAACTATCTCCCAGATAGTTGGAGCGAGTACTAAAAGCAAACTGAAGACTATAAACTATAAATAGGAACGATCCGAAAGGGTCGTTTTTTGCTCTAGTCTATCTAGTATTGCTTTACAATTTCTGTAAAATGTGTTACAATGTAACACATAGATGTGAGGTAAGATGATGAGTACAGTAACTATCCGATTAAACAAAGAGGAAGAAGTATTTTTCAAGAGCTATGCTCAATTGACTGGTCAAAGTCTTTCAAGTTTATTTAAGAAGGCGCTTGAGCGTGATATTGAGGATGAGTATGATTTGAATATTTACCGTCAAGCCTACGAGGAGTACCAGAATGATCCTGAAACCATCAGTCATGCTGATTTCAAGAAGGAACTTGGTCTGTAATATGTTTCAAGTAGAGTATTCCAAGAAGGCACAGAAACAAATCAGAAAATTGGATCAGCCAATCCAAAGGTTGCTCTTTGCATGGGTTGATAAATACTTAGATGGTACAGTTAATCCGAGGTTGCATGGCAAGGGATTAACAGGAGATCATGCCAATGAGTGGCGTTATCGTATTGGAGACTATCGGCTGATTTGTGATATTCAAGATGATAGGATGGTTATTCTAGCACTTGAATTTGGTCATCGTAGAGACATTTATTAATAGCTGAAATATGAAGTAGAACGATCCGAAATGGTCGTTTTTCTGTACTCATATATAAAACTGACCGTAGATTCAGTCAGTTTGGTGTTGTTTGATAAGATTTTTGAGGTTGTCGAGTAGAGTTTGCTCGTCCGTCAGTTCCAAGATTTGTAACCCTTTTTCCATCAATCCCTGCTTGTTTTGGGCTATACCTAGATAGACATAGGCACGGGCTAGTTGGTCATAGCGTTTTTCTTGCTTGGCTAGGTCCATGAGTTTGGTGGCAAAAAAAGTAGACTTGCTGTACTGTCTTTGTTCCAAGAAAAAATAAGAAAGTGATCGATAATGTGACAGTATAGTGGGTTGAATTTTCTTGTAATCCTTGTATTTTTCCAATCGTTTAAGAAGAAGATTGGCAGTTTCTTCAAGGCTATCAGGTGAAGAAATCTTAGACAGAAGAGTGCCGACCAAGATAATATCGTTATGGTACCAGTTGTCATATCGTTCCAATTCTGACCAGAGGAGCTTAGAAAGGGTTTCAGCTTCTTCGGAAAGCTGATTGAAAGAAGTGCTTTTTCGAATGGCTACTACAGTTTCTAAAAGTTGGCATTTTCGACGGATAGGACCATCATCTGGTTCTTTGTTCAAGTGGTCCTGGCAACGGTTTATTAAATCCTCCATGGTCTTAGTGGTTGGATTTCTGAGATTATCTATATCATAGAGCAGTTGTTGGCGTTGGCTAGGCTGGTAGTAGTTACAGAGGTATTCAAACTCCTCGAAGGTCATATCAACTTGCTTGAGCAAGAACCGCATGAGCTCGTAGCTAGGAATGGTTTGATTTTTCTCGAAACGTGACAAGGTCGTTCGATTGAGATAATCCCCACAAATCTGCTCCTGACTCAAACGTTTACTTTTCCGAATGCTCTTATACACACTTCCGTAATCCCACCGCATAACCCACTCCTTTCAAAAAACTGTGAAAATATGTAACAAAATAAATTATATTTGTAAAAATAGTATATCATAATAATGTGGAAATATTATGTTTTGTATATAGAAAATAGGCTGATAAAAAGAGAAATCTGATGAAACAGCTGGATAAAAATACCTTATTTTTAAGTGGTGTTATTGTTCTTTCGTCTAGTGTCCTATTATTTCATATGGACTCGATTCAGATTGTAGATAGAGAGATTTGGTTCTGGCTACATTCATTTATTCATGTGCTATTTTTAAAACCTGCAGCTAGTCTGAGCTTTCTTGTTGGGCTATATTTGCTGTATAAGGCTGTCAAGAAGTAGCCGAGCTAACTAAGCTGATGAAAGTCTGCTGTACCGCTCTGCCATTTCCCTAAGAAAGGAGTTTCTATGTTAAAAGTTCGTGATATCTGTAAACGCTATGGTGCCCACCAGGTCTTGTCCTATGTGTCCTTTGAGCTGCAAGCGGGGGACTTGGTTGCCCTAGTCGGTCCCAATGGTGTGGGGAAATCCACCCTCCTGAATATCATCAGCAATACAGAAACCGCTGACCGTGGGTCGGTAACCATCAATGGTCGTCCTAATAGTGACCGAGCGATTTTTCAAGATATGTCTGTCATGTTGGATGCCCAAGCCCTTTATCCACAGTTGACGGGTTATGACCATCTGACCTATGTGGCTGCCACCCACAAGCTGGGGAAAAAGGAAGTGGATGCATTAGTGGAAGAATTGGGGATGGGCTACTATGTCAAAAAGCGGTTGGCTGGCTATTCCATGGGTATGAAGCAGAAGTTGCTCTTTGCCATGGCTGTCCTTCCCAAGCCCAAGCTCTTGTTGCTGGATGAACCACATATCGGCTTGGATCCGACCAATATCATCCAACAGCGGGAGTTTCTTCTAAACCTACAAGCAGAAGGGGTTGCCATTTTGCTTTCTTCCCACCACTTGTCGGAGATTGAGAAGCTGACTGATCAGGTTTATTTCCTCAAGGACAGCAAGTTGATTGCCACAGAAGTGGAGTTAACGGCTGATTATGATTACCATCTTGCTGTGGAAAACTCCAAGCAGGTTCAGGAATTTTTACGGGCTTATCCTCAACTCTTGTGGAAAAAGGCAGAGCAGGGCCTGGTGGAAATCTTCTTGCCTGAGCGAGATTTGCTAGACTGTTTGGATCGTATTCCAATCCAGCAGGTGGCGGGTCTTACAAAAGCCAGCGACTATATGGAATCCCTCTATCGTGATCTCTACGTGGAGGAAGGTGGTGAGGGAACATGAGGCTGAACTTTGAAATCAAGAAAATCCTCTGGTCGCCTCTTTACTGCCTGCTCTTGCTGGGTTTTCTAGGTCTGGCTTACCTTCCTATTTCTCAGCGCCAAGTCCACCAAGCGACCTATGTGGAAACCTATAAAAAAGAATTGAGTGAATTGGCCAGTGTCTTGGTAGAGCTAAAAATTGAGGAGGGGTCAGAAGAAGCACAGCGGATGGTGGGCTTGAAATCCGATATAGAAAGTGTCGGTCAGGCCTTAGATGAGGGGAAGTTTGAAGCTATCCCCAACTACCGCAAACTCATGTATCAGGATTTGGACTATTTTATCAGTCGCAATCGACAGCTTTTTCAAACTCGGAATTCCTTGACACAAACGGAAGTCGCGCGTTTAGCCAGATGGAATGACTGGTTGCTTGCTTACCAATTGCCTGATGGTCCTGAAAACAAGGCTTGGTCAACAGGGCGTATTGTTCAAGCCTACTTAGAAAGTTTGTTTGGTTTTCTTCCTGTATTTTTGGTGCTTGGTTTTCTACTTGCCAATCAACTGTCAGAAAAGACACTTGCGCATCAAGTTTGGCAATTGCGGCAATGGGATAGTCTGAGTTTGCAGGGGATGAGGCGTTTGGCTGCCTCCATGCTATCGCTACTCTTTGCAGTTGGGCTGGGCTTGCTCTTTATCCTGGTCTATGATGGGCTGACTGGTCAGTTGTCTGTATCTAGTTTTCAAGCTCCTCTTGAGATGTTGGGTCAGAGTCAGTTGATAGGCTCTTGGCTTTACGGGCCTATCTTGCTTGGTTTTTGGCTGGTCTTGCTTCTAGCTGTTCGCCTACTTTTTGGATTTTTGGACCACTTGTTAGCCAGTCGGCTGATTTTTGTAGTGACGGGGTTACTATTGGCTCTGGGGCTTTCCTATCAGGCGGGTGCAGTAGCCGGTTGGTCAGGTCAAGTATTTCCCTTGCTAGCTTTTCCGAGTTTTTTAGACACAGCTGCATTTTCACAGGTCTTTGTAGCGGTGGATGTTTTCCTCCTGCTGACCATTGGGCTTTTCTTTGCTTATTATCTACTGACAGAAAAGAAAAGGCTGGTCTTGCTAGTTGGTCATCAGAAGGAGTTAGACACAGGTCCTTTAGACAAGGCTTGGTCTTTTGATGTTCTCATCCTTAGCCGGCTCAATTCTTGGAAAGGGCTCGTCTTAGTAAACTTGTTCCTAGCTCTGCTATTTTCCCTAGTAACAGGCATACAAAAGCAAGAGGTTGCCCAGGAGGAGAGGGTTTCGATGGAGTTGGTTGCCCAGTCCTATGAGCAGAATGGGGCATATGTGGAGGTTTTGCAGTCGGAAATCAACCGTCTGAGGCAGTTGGTCAAAGAGGACGTGAGCTATCAGGAGGAGTTGGAGCTGAGGCTTGGTCTCTTGCAAGAATATCGTGTCTATAAAGACCTATATGTCAAGCAGTGGCAGGTTTATCAGGACAATCCTAATGCTTTGCCAGCCAGTCACCTTGCTATGCTGGAGACAGAGCAGGTCTATCTATGGGCTAGGGAGGAGAAGGCATTTGCCAATGGTGATATTGGGGCCACCCAGACGGTAGATAATCTTCGCCGTTACCAGACCCGCAATCAGGTCAGTCAGTATTACTGGAAGCAGCTGATGGAGGCTGGGGTGCCAGCAACTAAGCGGGGCAAGGATGTCATTTTGCCCAGCTTGGAAAATCGTTTTGATACCAATGATGCCTTGGTTCCAGTAGATGATCCCTCTTGGGACCGCTCCAGAGATCTGTCAGGTATCGGCAGCCTGCGCTCTTTTTTTGATGGTCCGGCTTATTTGGTGCTGCTATTGCTGGCGGTTTGGATTGGCAGTCGGGGCAAGGCGGTGGAAGTTGCTGGAAAAAACTGGCGTCTTTATCAGACCCAGCCTGTGGATTTGCGTCAGGTTCTATTCACCAAGTGGTTGCTGGGACTGGGGCAGGCACTAGGATTCACAGTGTTCTTTCTCGTTAGCCTTTTCCTAGTCAATAGTCTGGTCGGAGGAATCGGTTATCTGGAAGATGGCCTTATCTTGCTTTCACATTCGGAGAGGGGTATTTTTCTTGAACTCCTGAGGGGACAAGAACTCTGGGCTTGGTTCCTGCCCAATGCTCCTTATCTCTTATGGATGGTGCTTGGCTTGCTAGTATTGGAAATTGTTCTAGTCAGTCTCAATCATCTTTTGCAAGTTCGGTTTTCAAACCGCTTGGTTGTCTTCATCCTACTAACTGGTTTGCTGGCTCTGCTGGACTATCTCCTCTTTCAAGACCTGATTTTGGATGGGCAGGAAATCTTTAGGCAGTTAGCTCTGCTATTTTCATAAAAAAAGAAAAAACTGGCTGAAAATTTTTCAGTCAGTTTCTTATGTTTATTCAATTACCAACATGCCTTCTTTAACAGCCAGTGGGTGTTCTGGGTCGATGCGGTCGTAGAACATGACACCGTTGAGGTGGTCGATTTCGTGTTGGACCACAATGGCATTATAGCCCTTGAGCTTGATGCGGTGCTTTTCTCCGTTTTTGTCCATGTAATCAACAGTCACGCGCGCGTGGCGGACTACGTAGCCTTGGACTTCGCGGTCAACAGATAGGCAACCTTCTCCTCCTTCAAGGGCGGCTTCTTGGACAGAATGAGCCACGATTTTAGGGTTGTACATGACCTCTTGTAGAGAGTAGGCTTGGGCAGGTGGATTGCCTTCTTCGTCTTCTGGGTTTGGGACCAAGACAGCAATGATGCGTTTGGAAACATCAATCTGAGGCGCTGCTAGACCAACTCCGCCACGGAGTTTCATTTTCTCCGCCATGACTGGATCCTGCGAATGTTTGAGAAATTGCAACATTTTTTCGCCTAAAATAATTTCCTGATCAGATAGAGGAAATGCAACTTCTTCAGCGACCTGGCGTAGGGTTGGGTGCCCTTCACGGATGATGTCATCCATGTCAATCAAATGGGCAGCTTTTGTCAATCGTTCAATAACAGACATGATTCTCTCCTTTGGATATCGATAAATTAAGTATAGCATGAAATCTAGGAGAATAAAAGTCTCAGTCACCTATCTATTCTGTCTCGAATTTGCTATACTAGTAAAAGACGAACGTTGAAAGGGAGAAAAATGAAAAGAATTTTAGAAAAAGCCAGTTTGCTGGCCCTGTCCACCATGCTGGTTTCGACATTTGCTGTCTCGCCAGCTATTCCACAGATGATTGAGCATTTTGCTCAGGAAGGAATAACGGCTGGTCAGGTAGAAAACTTAATTACGGTGACGTCATTTGCTATTATGGTAGCCCTCTTGATGAATGGCTTGGTTGTCCGTTTCTTATCGGAACGCAACATTATCATTGCAGGGCTCTTGTTAATGGCAATTGGAGGTGCTTTACCGGTGTTTCTAACTGCCTATCCTCTGATTTTGCTGGCTCGCATCTTGCTTGGTTTGGGGATTGGCTTGATCAATGCGCGTGCGATTAATATCATCGGTAATTTTTTCACCGGTCAGGAACGGGTCAAAATGATGGGCTTGCGTGGTTCAGCAGAGGTTTTGGGAAGCGCAGGGCTGACCCTCCTTGTCGGTTGGTTGACCCAGTTTGGTTGGCAACCTGCTTTCTTGGTCTACCTTTTTGCCTTGGTTATATTGGCTCTCTTCCTCCTCTTTGTTCCCAAGGAGGAATTGCTGGCTCGCATGGAGGTAAAGGTTGAGGAGAACGCGCCCAAGGTCAAACTGGACAAGACCATGTGGATGATGGGAATTTATCTGGCATTCTTAGCCTTCTTTGTTATCAATGTCAATACCTTTCTGACCATTCGTATTCCTCAGATTGTTTTAGCCAAGGGCATCGGTACTGCTCAGCAAGCCAGTCTGATTCTCAGTCTTATGCAGGTCATGGGGATTGTGGCAGGGACGGTCTTTAGTAGCTTGGTTGGTCGTTTGAAGGGTTGGCTTTTAGCTGTTTCCTACGTGGTCTTTGGACTCGCGGTTGTCGGCATTGCCTTTGCGGATAATCTCTGGGTGCTGGGACTTGGTGGTATGGTGTCAGGATTTTTCTACAGCATCATTCTAACCATTGTCTTTAGTCAGGTAACAGACCGTGCACCCAAGGCCTTGCTCAATGCGGTCATGACAATCGTCCTTATGGGCTGCAATATCGGCGGTGCGACATCTGCTATCTTGCCGACTTATCTGGAAAAACTCAACCCAACCCCAACAGGTGCCTTTGGTATTTACGCCATCGGCTGTGCTTGGATAAGTGCAGGCTTGATTTATAAACAAATTCGTAAATAGAAATAGGAAATGTCATGCGATTAGATAAATTTTTGGTGGACTGCGGTGTCGGCAGTCGGACCGAGGTCAAAAAAATCTTGAAAAGCAAGCAAGTCACGGTCAACGGACAAGTGGAGACGTCGCCCAAGGCTCAGATCGATGAGCAGGCTGACCAGATAGCAGTTGCAGGTCAAGGATTGACGCATGAAAAATATGTCTACTATCTACTCAACAAGCCCAAGGGCGTCATTTCGGCGACAGAGGACGACAGGCATCGGACGGTTTTGGATTTGCTGGATGACACGGATCGTCACAAGGAAGTTTTTCCAGTTGGGCGACTAGACATTGACACCCACGGACTCCTGCTCTTGACCAATAATGGTCCTTTGGCTCATGTCATGCTGTCGCCCAAGAAACACGTGGATAAGATCTATCAAGCTCAGATTGACGGAATCATGGATGAGGCAGATAGGCTTGCTTTTGAAAATGGGATTGAGCTGAAAGATTTTGCCTGTCAACCAGCCAAGCTGGAGATTCTTGCCCTAGATGAGGAAAAAAATCAATCTACCGTCCGCATCACGATTCGAGAGGGCAAATTTCACCAGGTCAAACGTATGGTGCAGGCGCGTGGTAAGACGGTTACGGATTTACAACGCTTGTCCATGGGACCCTTGCGCTTGGATTCGCAATTGGCTCTGGGAGATTACAGAAGGTTGACAGTGGAGGAGTTGACCAGTTTGGAAGGATTCGGAGTGGAGCTGTAAACTCTGTGGCTTCTATGCCTACTTTGAAGTAAATGAAAAAAATCTGCTCACTGGCAGATTTTTCTTTATCCCAAAATAATGGGATGGAGATAGGTCAAGAGGGTAAAACTGATGAGGGCATAGAAGATGGCGTAGCGGATGGCTTGGATAGGTTTGTGGAAACGGATGAGAGCCAAAGCGCACCAAACAATCAGAACGGTAATGAACCAACCTGATAGGAGTCGCAGGGGTGTTGGTCCGTAGAGGTAGATATAGATGCCAAACAATTTCCAAGCGGCTAATAGGGCAAAGAGACTGGCGCTGATAAAGACCAAGGTCAGGAGCAAGCGGGTGCTTTTTCGCTCCCAGAGTGGTTTGTCCGCAAAGATATAGGCCCCTGCTAAGACTGCAAAGTTGACCAAGCAGACCCGGACCAATTGCCAAAAACCTGTAACAGCAACTGTCGAGGCAGTCTGAGGAGAAATGCCATTGAGTGCCAGCAAATCCCCAATTTCGGTCAAACTGGTGACGAAAAAGAGCAGGTAGATGGTCAATAAACTGCCCAGTAGGAGATAGACAGACAGGGTAGGAAAGATACGTAGCGGTTTCAGTTGGTCCTGAAATTGCGAATAGGTCAGTGATTTTTTCGGATAATAGAGCAAGCTGCCAGCTACCAAGCCGAATAACCAAGCACCGACAGGTAGAGAGAAGATAAAGCGTCCGAAAAGGAGATTGAAATCCCAGCCAGAAAGCAAACCTTGAATGAAATTGTCAATCCATTTCCCGAGGTCGCCAGTTGCTAGAGAGAAGGTTTGTGATACCTGCGACAGCTGCTGCCAAACAAAGTAAACAAGGAAAAAGGTGAGAATGGAGCTGACAGTTAAGAGAAGGATAAAGCGGAAGCGGGCAAGTGATTGTCCGGTCTGTTCTGGTTTATCTTCTTTAAAAGTCGCAAAATGCAGGCGAAGTAAGAAGTGTTTGAAGGGCAAGAGGATAAAACCTTGTAGCACATCATACCAGAAGAGAACACCAATTCGTCCTTGTGCCAGCCAACCATTTCGTGCGAGAACATAACAGACGAAACTGGTGTGGAGAGCTAGCAGTTGTAACATCTCAATCGATTCGCGAAAGTCCCAAATCGATAGGGCTAAGGCTTGCAGCAGGCAGGAGCTGGCAAAGATGATACTTTCTAAGTTAGGCTTGTTTAATCTTTTTTCCGTGGATAAAAATTGTCCGAGCTCCACCAGCGCTATCATTCCCAAGCTAAAGAGAAGGAGAAGTCGAGGCTGGTAATCGAAGAAAATATAGATATAGAGATAGGCCAGTAGGTAGCTGAGCCAGCGTCCAGTGTTAAAGACCTGTCTTTCAGCCGGAGTCAGCTGGGCAATCCGGTTCTTTGTCGGGGAAAGAGCGGGATTGATTGGGGAAATGGTCTGGTCAGAAATGCTTTTAACCTTCATGTTCATCCTCCTCATCGGGGACATATTCTAAAATATCCCCCGGTTGGCAGCCCAATTCACGGCAGAGGGCATTTAAGGTCGAAAAACGGATGGCCTTGGCCTTGTTATTTTTCAAAATCGACAGGTTGGCAGGCGTCAGCTCAATCAATTCTGCCAGACGACCGGCGCTAATCCGCTTTTGAGCCATAATAATATCTAAATTGATTTGTATCATAAGCCCTCCTTAAATCGTATAGTCAACTTCATCTTGCAGTTCGACGGCTTTACCAAAGGCATTGCGAACAACGCGCATGACCAAGGTCAAGGCGAGACCAGCAACTGTAATTAAGAGCATGGGCACGTAGCAAGTGACCCCCAGACCGAATGAAATCAGGGTAGCAAGCGCCATTTCCCAGCCCAAGACTTGTAAACTGCGGACATTTTCTGCGACGAATACTTGATTTTTCCCGATGCGCGCCACCAATTGGTAGAGATGGAAGAGGAAAATCAGCGCCAAAAAGCCCAAAAGATAACCGAAAATCAGCAGGGTCAAGTAGCGCGTGTCTCCTTGGAGCAAAGGAGAAGGGTAGATGATAACCAAATCAACTACCCATGTACCCGTGCACATGAGCAGGATGGAGGCCAAGAAGAGAAGGATTAAACAAGTTTTGGTCAGACTGATACTCCAGTCTTCATAGGTCGGATGTGGTTGTGACATAAAAACTCCTTTGTGATTTTTCTCTAGCATACCACAGAATTTATCGAATTTCAATAAAAAAATAATGAAAAATGATATATTTTTATTAAAAAAGGATAAAAAATAAACAGAGCAAGTCGTATAGGAAGCTCTGCCATTTGCCAAAACAAAAGAAAAAAATCGGTCAGAACAACCGATTTCTAGTTTAAATATCTGCTGGTGCAAAGACGACCTGTCCATTTTCAAAACGGTCAATTCTAGCCAGAGATGTGACAGGAACGCCGGCATCAATGAGCAGTTGACGCCCGTCTTGGAAGGATTTTTCGATGACAATGCCGACACCGACCACGGTAGCGCCCGCTTGCTGGATAATGTCAATCAAGCCCTTGGCTGCCTGTCCATTGGCCAAGAAATCATCGACAATCAGCACCTTGTCCTCTGGACTGAGGAATTTGCTGGCGATGGAGACGGTCGAAGTGACTTGTTTGGTGAAGGAATAGACCTCTGCCGTCAAAATGCCTTCTGTCATCGTAATATTTTTATGTTTTTTAGCAAAAATCATTGGCACATCTAAACTTTCGGCTACATAAACAGCTGGAGCAATACCTGAAGCTTCAATGGTGACGACCTTTGTAATGTCCTTGGAGCGATAGGCATCTGCCAAGACCTGCCCCATTTCCTTCATCAAGCCAAAATCAACCTGATGGGTCAAGAATGAGTCAACTTTTAAGATGTTTTCTCCTAATATCTGACCATCTTTTAAAATACGTTCTTCTAATGTTTTCATGGCTATTCTATCCTTTTCGCTATACTTTGGTGTATTATAACATTTTTTCACCTAATTACAAACAAAAAAACGAACATTTAACTCAAATATTTGTATGTATTCTTTTTAAATGGATAAAAAACGAATATTATTATTAAAAATTATAAAAACGTATTGAAATGGATTTCTTTTTCTGATAAACTAAAACCATTATTTAGGAATGATGAAGGAGAAATCATGTCTCAGAAAACAAGAACGGAGCAGTCTTCCGAAATGCTATACGGAATTGATCAACAACCACCAAAAGGGATGGCTGTTTTGCTTGCTTTTCAGCATATTTTAGCAGCTTTTGCAGGAATCATCGCAGTGCCTCTTGTCGTTGCAAGTGCCTTGGGATTATCGGTAGAAGATACGTCTATTATGGTATCGGCTTCAATCTTTGTTGCTGGTATTGCCACCATTTTGCAATCGAAAGGTATTGGCCCAGTAGGTTCACGTGTCTCTGGTATGATGGGGACGGACTTTACCTTTGCCAATCCAGCGATCAGCGTTGGTAGTCAGTTGGGAATTGCTGGTATCGTGGGTGCAACCATTGCTGGTTCATTTGTAGAGATTGCTCTCAGTCGTTTTGTGAAACCCTTGATGCGTTTCTTCCCGCCACTGATTACAGGAACAGTTGTCGCTCTTATCGGGATTACCCTCTTGCCGGTCAGCATGGATTGGGCAGCGGGTGGTGTCGGTGCGGCAGACTATGCTTCTGTTGAAAATGTCAGTATTGCCTTTACCGTCTTGGTCTTTACCTTGGCTTTAAATCATTATGGTAAAGGAATGCTGAAAACAGCCTCTGTTTTCTTTGGGATGGTTTTTGGTTACATCTTGTGTATTTTTCTTGGAAAAGTTGATTTATCGGCTGTTGGAGAAGCAGCCTGGTTTGCTCTTCCTAAAATTTTCCATTACGGTGTAAAATTTGACCTATCTTCCATTCTAGCCTTCATTCCAGCCTATGTCGTATCCTTGATTGGTACAGTCGGAATTATGATGGCCATTGGAGAAGCCTCAAATCAAAAGATTTCTTCTGAGCGGGCAGCAAATGGTGTTCTGGCAGACGGAGTTGGTTCCTTGATTGCTGGTGTTTTTGGGGCTGGTCCAAATACAGCCTTCTCACAAAACGTTGGCCTTATTACTTTGACAAAAGTTGCTAGTCGTCATGTTATGATTCTTGCGGGTATTATTCTTACTTTACTTGGTGTCTTTCCAAAATTATCTGCCTTGATTTCCATCATGCCCCAACCTGTTCTTGGTGGTGTTGGCATTATCATGTTTGGTTTGGTAGCTGCCCAAGGAATTAAGACTCTTGCAACGATTAAAATTGGGGACCGTGAGCTCTTGATTATTTCCATTGCCTTTGCGCTTGGGATTGGAGTGACCGTTCGTCCAGAATTATTGAGTCATCTGCCATCAGCTCTTCAAATGGTCTTCTCATCTGGTATTTCAACAGGAACCTTGGCAGCTCTCTTACTTAATGTTGTTTTGAAAGAAAAATAAGATGAAATAGGCTATCCTCGTGATAGTCTATTCTTATAGATAGTTATAATTTTTTGCTATTGGCCGAGAGAATTTGGTTTTGGTATACTAGGAAGAAACGACTATTGGAGGAATTTATGTCAGTAGAAGAATGGAAACAAGCACCGATTGCGATTTTGGGAGCAGGTGCGGTTGGAAAGGCTGTAGGAGCGGATTCTAAATTGGCTGGGAATCGGGTGCATTTATTTGAATTGCCAGAATTTGCGGGACAAACCTTAAAAAATCTGGACAAGACAGGGATTACCTTGACAGGAGGACAAAATAGTCTTTACGGTTTTGAGCGTAGCGGACGTGCCTTTTTTGACCTGGTGACAGACCGCATTGAAGAGGCTGTTGCGGGAGCTAAAATTGTCATTGTGGCGGTGCCGTCCATTGCCCATGACCAATTTTTTGAAGCCTTGGTGCCTGTCTTAGAAGATGGGATGATTGTTCATATCATTCCAGATAATTTTGGCAGTTTGAAACTTCGTAAGAAGATGAGAGAGTTGGGTTGTCAGAAGCAGGTGATTGTCGGTGGCTGGACCAGTGCCCCTTATGGAGCCCGAATTGTCAGGGAGGGCGGGGTCATGACGCCTAAAATCGAGTTAAAATATCGGGCCATTACGCTTCGGGGTGCAGCTCTGCCCATGACCGACCAAGAACTCTTCCTAGAAAGTTCGCAGGCGATTGGAGCTTTTGATGCCATTACGGAAGGGGATGGTGTGACGGGCGGACAGACTGTTTTGGATGTTGGTTTTAGCAATGTCAATCCAGTCCTGCATTGTCCTGGTACGATTTTGGGAGCTAGCGTGATGGAGAATTTTGGTCGGATTTTCGGTGGAAATGATCCGCTCCAGTACTCGATCTATTCGCACGCTTACAGTGAATCCGTGGCAGAAGTGCAATATGCCTTCTATCTAGAACAGGTGCAGCTGGCGGAGGCGATTGGTGTTGATTTGCTTCGTTATCCCAAGGAGAATTTTTTGTCGCGGACCAGTATTTTGGGTCCAGAGTATATGGGTGATGACTGCATTGTTCCCTTCGACCAGCAGTTTCCGATGGCTTATGGGACTGGCCCCTTCACCATTCAGGACCGCTATGTGACAGAGGATGTGCCTGTTGGTTGCCATATCTATCATGAATTAGGTAAGAAATACGGGGTGGCCACTCCAGTTATTGATAGTATGATTGTCTTGGGCTCCGTCATGACAGGTCGAAAATTTTTTGAAGAAGGCTTGACCTTGGAAGACTTGGATTTGGCCCATTTGAGTAAGGAAGAGACCTTGGCTTACTTGGAAACAGGACTCTTTCGAGAGCGGGAGGTATAAATGACACATTTCAGAGCGAGTATTGAGAATGCAGGGTAGCTGGACCAGTTTTATCAGGTGCAGGATGCTTCTGTGGCAGGATTTTCCATTGGAATTATTACCATTGACTTTAACTATGTCAAATTACCGGGCAATGTTGCCAATGCGACCACCTTCTCCTTCCCGGTCGTCTATGAGGACATTGTTTTGGAAATAGAAGACCTCTTCAATGGTGAGGAGAAATTGTTGGACATGGTCATTGAGGCTGCTAAGAAGCTGGAGAAAAAGGGTGTGCGGGCTATTGTCGGTGCCTGTGGCTATTTCAATCATTTTCAGGAGCAGGTGCGGGATGCGGTAGCGGTTCCTGTCTATCTGTCCAGCGTTCTTCAGATTCCCTTGATTAAAATGGGGCTCAAGCCAGACCAGAAGATTGCGGTTCTGGTAGCAGACGGAGAGGGGGCCAATGCCTCTATTTCAGACTGTATTGTCAAGGAAATTGGTAGCTTGGAGAGCTTTGCTCCTATCCGCTACAACAAGCCTTATCTGGACAACGGTCGCTTGAAGGCGGATCTAATCGCAGTTGTGCAGGAATTACGTGCCAATCATCCAGAAATTGGGGCGATTTTGCTGGAATGTAGTGACCTGCCTCCCTATGCGGCGGCTCTCCACCGAGCAACTGGCCTGCCAGTCTTCGATTTCACCACCTTGATTAACTGGGTGCATTCGGCAGTGGTCCGCAGGGAATTTTACGGGTATATGTGAGGAGAAAAGATGGTCAATAATATTGACTATCTTACTTTTTCTGGTAAAATAGTAAAAAAAATGACTAATTACAGGAGCAGAGCGACGATGACAGAATTGAGACAGCGGAGTAAAGACTTGGCCCGTATCTTTGACCAGCAGGTCGGGCTCTACGAGGGTTATGCACGGCGACAGGGGCTAAACGGCAAGTGCCTATCGATCCTTATGTGGCTCTATTATCATCCCGGAGGTGTGACACAGAATTTGGTCAGTAAGAAGACTTACTCTAGTAAGCAGGTGGTCAATGCCACCATTAAGAAATTTCTGGATAAGGGCTATGTTTTTTTTGAGGAAAATCCAGCAGACAAACGGCATAAGAAGGTCAAATTGACCGAGGCTGGCCGTGTCTATGCCTGTCGGATTTTGGACCCCTTGGAAGAAGCGGAAAAAACAGCCCTGTCCCAGTTCAGCTTGGAAGAACAGGAGCAGTTACTGGACCTCTTTGGTCGCTATGGACAGGTCTTGACGGAAATCTTAGGAGGAGAAACCAATGATTGAGTACCAAAATGTGTCCTTGACCTATCAGGTCAACGGACCAATCTTGAAGAATTTGACCTTTGACATTCAAGAGGGAGAATTCTTTGTCCTGATTGGACCAAGCGGGAGCGGAAAAACAACGACGCTGAAACTGATCAACCGCCTGATTGAGCAGACAGATGGAGATATTCGGATTCAGGGCAAGCGGCTGAAAGACTTTGACCTGCGTGAGCTACGCTTGGAAACTGGCTACGTCCTGCAACAGATTGCTTTATTTCCAAATATGACAGTGGCTGAAAATATTGCTCTTATTCCTGAGATGAAGGGGATGAGCAAGCAAGATATTCTAAAAAAATCCAGAGAGCTTTTGACCAAGGTAGGTCTGGAGCCGGACAGCTATTTGGACCGTCTGCCCAAGGACTTGTCTGGGGGAGAAAAACAGCGGATTGGGATTCTGCGGGCCATCATTGCCAATCCCAAGGTCTTGCTGATGGATGAGCCTTTCTCAGCCCTAGACCCTATTAGTAAAGGGCAGTTGCAGGACTTGATCAAGGACTTGCATGAAGAGTTCAAGATGACAACGGTTTTCGTCACGCATGATATGAACGAAGCGGTTAAGCTGGCAGACCGTATCTGCTTGATGAGGGCAGGAGAAGTGGTTCAATTGGGTACGCCTGATGAACTTCGTAACCAGCCTGCTAATGACTTTGTTGTTGAATTTATGAAAAATCGGGGAGGTGCCTAATGGATCAGTTGGTAACAACCTTTCTGGAACGCAAGGCAGACTGGCTGACAGCCCTCTTTGAGCACCTGCGGATTTCCCTTCTGGCCTTGATTATTGCTATTGCCATTGCGGTGCCACTGGGCTTGGTCTTGTCTAACAAGAAAAAGCTGACCGAGTGGAGCTTGCAGGTGACAGGAGTATTTCAGACTATTCCCTCCTTGGCACTGCTGGGACTTTTCATTCCCTTTATGGGTATCGGAACGCTGCCTGCGGTGGTGGCTCTGGTCATTTATGCCATTTTCCCCATTTTGCAGGGGGCTTTGACTGGACTTTCAGAAATCGATCCCTCGCTAGAAGAGGCTGCGACAGCCTTTGGAATGACCAAGCTAGAAAAACTGCGTAAGTTTCAGTTGGCTCTAGCCATGCCTATTCTCATGTCTGGCATTCGGACGGCAGCCATTATGATTATCGGGACGGCAACCCTTGCTGCCTTGGTCGGTGCGGGTGGTCTGGGCTCTTTTATCCTCTTGGGAATTGACCGAAATGATTCGGCCCTGATTTTGATTGGGGCGGTGTCGTCGGCAGTCTTGGCAGTCCTCTTTGGCTCGGTCATCAAGTTCTTGCAGGACAAGAAGCCTCGTACCATTCTGGCGGCTCTCTTGGTGACACTTTTGGCAGTCGGAGCTAGCTATGTTCCGCTCAACCAATCGTCATCGAAAAAGCTAGTCATCGCTGGGAAATTGGGGGCAGAGCCTGAAATCCTCATCAATATGTATAAACTCTTGATTGAAGATCAGACGGATATTGAGGTGGAGCTGGAGCCAAACTTTGGCAAGACTAGCTTCCTCTATGAAGCCCTCAAATCAGGCTCGATTGATATTTACCCTGAATATACTGGTACCATTACGACCACCCTTTTGACTAGTCCGCCGTCTGATTTGTCCAACAATCCTGAGGAGGTTTATACCTACGCAAAAGAAGCGATTTTGAAGCAGGACGACTTGGTTTATTTGGCTCCGACAGATTTTCAAAATACCTTTGCCTTGGCGGTGACGGAAGACTATGCTCAAGATCATGGTCTAGAAAAGATTTCGGATTTGGCAAAAGTGCAGCAGACAGCTGTCGCAGGCTTCTCTTTGGAGTTTAATGACCGAGAGGATGGGAATGTCGGTCTGACCAATCTTTACGGGCTCAATCTTAATGTCAAAACCATGGAGCCTGCCCTTCGCTACGAAGCTATTAAAAATGGAGATGTGCAAATTGTCGAAGCCTTCTCGACAGATAGCAAGGTGGTCACTTACAAACTGAAAATCCTGGAAGACGACAAAGAGCTCTTCCCACCCTATCAGGCCGCTCCGCTATTGACCAAAGAAACCTTAGAGAACTATCCTGAGTTGGAGCAAGTTTTGGGGGCTTTGGCGGGCAAAATCTCGACCGAGGAAATGACTCAGATGAACTATGCGGTCGATGTGGAAGGCGAGTCGGCAGAGCAAGTGGCTAGGGAGTACCTCGAGAAAGAAAATCTACTAAAATAGGAGAAAATACTATGTCACATCAACTAGAAAATGCTAAAAATCTTTACCTTCGTGGCATTCGCGACGGGGAAATCAAGGAAGTTCATGAAAACTATATGGGAGCCACTTACACTCAGCACAGTACGGGTGTTCCTGATGAGAAAGAGGGCTTTGCGGCTTTCTTTGCGGATTTTTTCAAACGCAATCCCAAGCGGGAAATCAGCATTGTGCGTGCCATTGAAGACGGAAATTTTGTCTTCGTCCATGTCCACCAGAAACTCAATGACGGTGAGGCTGAGTGGGTGACGGCGGACATTTTCCGTTCAGATGAAAACGGCCGTATCGTCGAGCATTGGGATGTCATTGATGCCTATCCAAAAACCATTGGCCAAACAGACCCGATTTATGCCGACTTTGAGTTGACAGACCTAGACAAGACCGAGGACAACAAGAAAATCGTCCGTCGTTTCTTGGTCGATGTCCTTCAAAATGGAGAAATCGAGAAGTTTGACGACTATGTGGCAGCGGACCTGATTCAGCACAACCAAGAGATTGCCCAAGGCGGTGCGGCCTATAAGGACTATCTTGTCGACAATCAAGTCAACTACGACTTTGTCTTCAAGGTGATGGGACAGGGTGACTATGTGGTGGTGTACTCGAAAGTCTGGATTGCAGGTCAGGACTATGCCCACTTTGACATCTACCGCCTCAAAGACGGCAAGATTGTGGAGCACTGGGACAACAAGGAAGTCATGCCAGAGAAAAAAGACTTGACCAATCTAGGGAAGTTTTAAGAGGGGATGTCTCCTTCTTTTCTCTTGACTTGTTTGGTTTTTCGGTTGATAATAGAAAAAAAGATAGTGGAGTAGTTGTTCATGCTTAAATACCTTCGTGCTCTTCCCTTGATTGTGGTGGCAGGTGCTGTTGTATATCTTTCAATTTGGATGTGGATTGATAATGGGGATTGGACTTACATTTTTGCCAGAGTGTCTGGTATGACGGAGAAACATGCTAACAATCTGTCGCTTATTGCCATCGCCATTCAGTCCCTCTTTTTTACGTCCGATTGGTTTTATAGTCGTATCCGTTCCTTTCTAAATCGTCGTTTGGAAAAAGCCAGAGGGCTCAATCGGCAGATTTATCTGGGCTACAAGGCTGGAGTTGAATTCCTGATGGCTCTGCCCAAACGGACCATCTTGTTTAGCTTTTACCTGCTCTTGACTATTTTGGAAAACCTAGGTGTGATTGATAGTGCCAAAGACTATGCGGTGGTCATTGTGTTTATTATTGCCGTGGACCGTGTGACTAAAATCTGGCCAGAAGAAAAGCGGAGGATGATTGAGTTTAGTCAGAAGATTAAGAAACGGATTCAGAGTGTGGGATAAGTCAAGATTAAATATTTTAAGAAGGCAAGGCCGCCTTCTTTTTTGTTAAAAAAACCAAACAAAATGTAATATATATATTGCAAAATAGAAAATATAGTGTATAATATAACTATAAAAATACGAAAGGAGGACGGCTATGATATGAAGAACATACGACTTAAGCTGGCTCGTGTAGAAAAAGATATGACCCAAGGGGACTTAGCGGAGGCTATCGGAGTGACCCGCCAGACCATCGGTCTGATTGAGGCGGGGAAATACAATCCCAGTCTTAGTCTTTGTCTATCGATTTGCCACTGTTTAGGGAAAAGTTTAGATCAATTATTTTGGGAGGAACCAACTAATGAAAAAAATTGTGACTGATGAACGTGTTCGACAAGAAGAAAACCAAGTCTTTGCCTGGGTGGGCAGAACCATGAATATTCTTTTGCCTCTCTCATTTCTTCTCAAGAGTGTGGTTTTAAAGTGGTCTTTTGAGACCTATGTTTTTGAACTGGTTGCCATGCTGCTGATCTCAGCATATCTCTTTTATGGCTACTGGAAGAAGGGGATAGACATGGAACGGGGGCCTGTTTGGCAAGGCTACCTCTATTTAGGAGGGGTAATCGTTGGTACAACTATCTTAATGGCTTGGAATAACTACCAGACTTACGGCCAGCATTATACTGGTATTTGGGATGGACATTTTTGGGCAGTCGTTTTAATATTCTTTATTTCTATGACCTGTCTTGTTCTGCTATTGCTGAACATAGTATCTTGGGTAAATACCTACCGTCAGAAGCAGGTGGAAAAAGAGTTGGAAGAAGAGTTTGAATAGACAATTGAGTTCGCCTTTCCTGCTCTGCTATTTTCCCGAGCAACGCTAAAAAGTCTCGAAAATTCCTTGCCAAAAGTAAGTGCTTATGTTACAATACCAAAAGCGTAGGTTTTTAAACTCATCCCGTGAGGTGAGAAAGACAACAGGATAATTCATTAAGGGCCTATGACTATGTATATTTAGAAAGTCTGGGTCTTTTTGTGTGCCCAGAATGGGAGATTTATGAGTACAAAAGCCAATCTTTTGTTTGATGTCCATGAGAAACCAGCACCGCTTCAAGGGATTTTGTTGAGTTTCCAGCACGTGTTCGCTATGTTTGGTGCGACGATTTTGGTGCCGCTGATTCTCGGTATGCCCGTGTCCGTTGCCCTCTTCGCATCAGGTGTCGGGACTTTGATTTACCAAGTAGCGACACAGTTTAAGGTGCCGGTTTACTTGGGTTCATCCTTTGCCTACATCTCAGCTATGGCTCTTGCTATCAAGGAAATGGGTGGCGATGTGTCAGCTGCGCAGACAGGTATTCTCTTTGTCGGCTTGATTTATGTCTTGATTGCTGCACTTGTTAAAGTTATCGGCACCAAGTGGATTGACAGTCTCTTGCCACCAGTTGTTATCGGACCTATGATTATCGTTATCGGTCTGGGTCTCGCCAACTCTGCCGTGACTTCAGCAGGTTTTGTCGCAGACGGTGACTGGAGAAATGTCGTAGCGGCTATTGCTACCTTCTTGATTGCGGCTTTTGTCAATACCAAAGGGAAAGGCTTCGCCAAGATTGTTCCCTTCTTGATTGCCATTGTCGGTGGTTACGTGATTGCCATCTTCCTCGGACTAGTTGACTTTACACCCGTTTTGGAAGCAGCTTGGTTTGAATTACCAGGTTTCTATCTACCATTTGAAACAGGTACTTTCAAATCCTACAATTTCTACTTCGGTCCAGAAATGATTGCCATCTTGCCAATCGCAGTGGTGACCATCGCAGAGCATATCGGAGACCACACGGTTCTCAGCCAAATCTGTGGTCGCCAGTTCTTGAAAGATCCAGGTCTCAGCCGTACCTTGATTGGTGACGGTGTGGCGACTGCCGTATCTGCCTTTATCGGCGGACCTGCTAACACGACCTACGGTGAAAACACAGGGGTTATCGGTATGACCCGCATCGCATCAGTATCTGTTATCCGTAACGCAGCCCTGATTGCCATTGCCTTCTCATTCTTGGGTAAATTTACAGCCCTTATCTCAACCATTCCAAGTGCCGTTCTTGGTGGTATGTCTATCTTACTTTACGGGGTTATCGCCTCAAACGGTTTGAAAGTTTTGATTGAGAGCCGTGTTGATTTCGGTCAAGTCCGCAACCTGATTATCGCAAGTTCGATGCTGGTATTGGGTCTTGGTGGAGCAGTTCTTAACATCGGTGCCATTACCCTTTCAGGAACAGCCCTCTCAGCCATTGTAGGTATCGTCCTCAACCTCATCTTGCCAAAAGCAGAATAAGTTAAAGTAACAGTCAGCGAAAGCTGGCTTTTTTTGAAAATAGCAGAGCTACTCAGCTAGTTTTCAAATCAGTTGACAAAAAGGACAATCCTTGATAGAATAAATGAGGTCCAAAAGGACAAATCTAGCTTTTTCTTGGTTACAGGTCGCCAACCTGTCACTCGGTTTAGGCTCAAAAACAAAGGAGAACATATCATGGCAATCTCAAAAGAGAAAAAAAATGAAATCATGGCACAATATGCTCGTCATGAAGGCGACACAGGTTCAGTTGAAGTACAAGTAGCAGTACTTACTTGGGAAATCAACCACCTTAACGACCACATCAAACAACACAAAAAAGACCACGCAACTTACCGTGGTTTGATGAAAAAAATCGGTCGCCGTCGTAACTTGTTGGCATACCTACGCCGCACAGACGTAAACCGTTACCGTGAATTGATTCACTCACTCGGACTCCGTCGTTAAGATAGGATACAAAAGCCGTCAAAAACGACTGAAAAATAGGAAACTGCCATGTCTTCGGACATTGGCAGTTTTTCTTCTTCGCTAGGATTTTAGCTCGCTCCAACAGTCTTGGGATAGACTGTTGGAGGTTGGAAATGAAGCGAACGTAGTTCGTGTCAACACAGTCTTGGGATAGACTGTTGGAGGTTGGAGATGGAGCGAACGTAGTTCGTGTCAATACAGTCTTGGGATAGACTGTTGGAGGTTGGAGATGAAGCGAACAAAGTTCGTGTCAACAATTCAGCAAGAGCCTGTTTTTCAGGTTCTTTTTTGTTTTCCCGTTTTCTCTTTTTTACGAGTTTTTAGGTTGTGTAAGGTATTGATTTCTACTTTAATTTCTCGTTTTTGAGTTACTCATTCGTTTTTCAACTTATTTTAGCAGAAATTACTTTCTCAATTTCCCACATTTTCCTTCAAATATGATAAAATATGAGGTATGCGTGGTTTTGTGCAAAAGAGAGTGAAACAAGCTTGTTTGATTGTCTTTTGTAGAAAACACGCAAGAAAAATTTCAGAAAAAATAGGAGACAATTCATGTCAAAACAAGTATTTGAAACGGTTTTTGCTGGCAAAAAATTGTTCGTTGAAACAGGTCAAGTTGCCAAACAAGCTAACGGTGCGGTTGTCGTTCGCTATGGGGACTCCACAGTCTTGACTGCGGCGGTTATGTCCAAAAAAATGGCGACGGGAGACTTCTTCCCCCTCCAAGTCAACTATGAAGAGAAAATGTACGCTGCTGGGAAATTCCCAGGTGGCTGGATGAAGCGTGAAGGCCGTCCGTCAACTGATGCGACCTTGACAGCTCGTTTGATTGACCGTCCGATCCGCCCTATGTTTGCGGAAGGATTCCGTAACGAAGTCCAAGTCATCAACACAGTGCTTTCTTACGATCCAGATGCTTCTGCTCCAATGGCAGCCATGTTTGGTTCTTCATTGGCATTGGCAATCTCAGACATTCCTTTCAACGGTCCAATCGCAGGTGTGCAGGTCGGCTATGTCAATGGTGAACTCATCATCAACCCTGACAAGGCTCAGATGGAAGAGTCACTGCTCGACTTGACAGTGGCTGGTAACAAAGACGCCATCAACATGGTAGAATCTGGTGCCAAAGAATTGTCAGAAGACATCATGTTGGAAGCTCTTTTGAAAGGTCATGCGGCCATTCAAGAACTCCTTGACTTCCAAAACCAAATCGTGGCAGCAGTCGGCAAGGAAAAAGCAGATGTGGAACTTCTTCAAGTGGATCCAGAATTGCAGGCTGAGATTGTTGCAGCATACAATGATGATTTGAAAAAAGCGGTGCAGGTTGAAGAAAAATTGGCCCGTGAAGATGCGACCAATGCGGTGCGTGAAACCGTCATCGCAGCTTACGAAGAAAAATACGCTGAACACGAAGAATTTGACCGCATCATGCGTGACGTTCATGAAATCTTGGAGCTCATGGAGCACGCAGAGGTTCGTCGTTTGATTACAGAGGACAAGGTCCGCCCAGACGGTCGCCGTGTCGATGAAATTCGTCCTCTAGATGCAGAAGTGGACTTCTTGCCAAACGTTCACGGCTCAGGCCTCTTTACCCGTGGTCAAACGCAAGCTCTTTCTGTCTTGACCTTGGCTCCAATGGGTGAAACACAAATCATCGACGGTTTGGATGATGAGTACAAGAAACGCTTCTTGCACCACTACAATTTCCCACAATATTCAGTTGGCTCAACTGGTCGTTACGGTGCACCAGGTCGTCGTGAAATTGGTCACGGCGCCCTTGGTGAGCGTGCTCTTGAGCAGGTATTGCCTAGCTTGGAAGACTTCCCTTACGCAATCCGCTTGGTGGCAGAAGTCTTGGAGTCAAACGGCTCTTCTTCACAGGCTTCTATCACAGCTGGTACCCTTGCCCTCATGGCCGGTGGTGTGCCAATCAAGGCACCAGTTGCAGGGATTGCCATGGGTCTGATTTCAGACGGTACCAACTACACTGTCTTGACCGATATTCAAGGTCTTGAGGACCACTTCGGCGACATGGACTTCAAGGTAGCTGGTACCCGTGATGGTATCACAGCCCTTCAAATGGATATTAAAATTGACGGTATCACACCACAAATTTTGGAAGAAGCCTTGGCACAAGCTAAGAAGGCACGTTTTGAAATCCTCGATGTCATCGAAGCGACGATCCCAGAAGTTCGTCCTGACTTGGCACCAACTGCACCGAAGATTGACACTATCAAGATTGATGTGGACAAGATTAAGATTGTCATCGGTAAGGGTGGCGAAACCATCGATAAGATTATTGCAGAAACTGGCGTGAAAATCGATATTGACGAAGACGGTCTTGTGGCTATCTTCTCACCAGATCGCGCTGCGATTGAACGGACCAAGGAAATCATTGCAGGTCTTGTTCGTGAAGCAAAAGTGGACGAAGTCTTCCAAGCAAAAGTCGTTCGTTTGGAGAAATTCGGTGCCTTTGTCAACCTCTTCGACAAGACTGATGCTCTGGTCCACGTTTCTGAAATGGCTTGGACCCGTGTCAATAAACCAGAAGATTTGGTTGAAATTGGTGATATTGTTGATGTCAAAGTTATCAAGATTGATGATAAAGGACGTATTGACGCTTCTATGAAGGCTCTTCTTCCAAAACCAGAAGGTTATGTGGAGCCAGAAAAACGCGAGCGTTCTGACAAACCTCGCCGTCCAAGAGACCACAAAGAGAAAAAAGACAACAACTTTGGCGAATTCAAATTCCACAAGGTTGAAAAGAAATAAGCTGAGTAGACAAGTTCGGTAGCGGGCTTGTCTTCTCGCTAGAAGGAGTGACTATGGGTTGGTGGAAGGACACCATTGAGATTGTAAAAGAAAAAGATCCGGCAGCACGGACGACCTTGGAAGTTCTTTTGACCTACCCAGGTGTCAAGGCCTTGGCTGCCCACCGTCTGTCCCACTGGATGTGGAAAAAAGGCTTTAAATTACTAGCTAGGATGCACAGCCAATTTTGGCGTTTTTGGACCAATATTGAAATTCATCCAGGTGCTGAGATTGCTTCAGGGGTCTTCATTGACCACGGAGCTGGTTTGGTTATCGGAGAGACCGCCATTATTGAATCAGGTGTCATGCTTTACCACGGGGTGACGCTTGGTGGTACGGGTAAGGATTGTGGCAAACGCCATCCGACTGTGCGAAAAGGGGCTCTGGTTTCTGCCCACGCCCAAGTCATTGGCCCTATTGAGATTGGGGAAAATGCTAAAGTGGGTGCAGCTGCCGTTGTCCTAGCCGATGTTCCAGCAGATGTGACAGTGGTCGGTATGCCGGCTAAAATCGTCCGTGTTCATGGTCAAAAAGATGAGAAGGTCATTCATGACATGGAAGGTGGTCGTGAACACTACACGATTAAGCTTGCAGAATTACGAGAAGCTAGCCACCATTCGTCGCATTTGTAGGAAAGCCACATACGGTAAGTTCTATGTGAGTTAGCCATAGAGAGGAAAAATAAGCATGATAATAGCCACTAATGTCCTAAATTCCCAGCAGTTATCTGCAGCAAAAACTCTGATAAGCACTGTACAATCCCATGACGGAACCTATCGTGACCCTTACCTGTCAAATATGCTCAACTTTGCCCCTGAAATGCCAGCTTTTTTCTTGGCCTACCAAGACCAACAGTTGGTGGGGCTCTTGACTGTGTATGCCGATGATGAGGATGTGGAGCTTGCGATTATCGTGCACCCAGACTACCGCAGACAGGGTCTGGCACGTAAGCTCTATGATTGCTACCAGATGAAGACGGCTAACTATCCTATCGCTAGTGTGACCTTTCAGACCGAACGTGTCTTTCTGGATAAGCACCCAGACCTTGCGCCAGCATGGAACTTGGTAGAAGATACGGATACTGAGACATGGCTGGGACGTGAGCGAGAGCCTTATCAGTTCTCGCAACAGGCTGAACTCACAGTGAGTTTGGCACAGGCTCACCATGCAGACGACATTGCACGCTGTAAGACTGCGGCATTCGGTAACGACTATGAGGTGGCGCTCCGCTACGTGCGTGAAGCCATTGCGGATGAGGATAGTTTACTTTATCTTTTGGAACATAGCGGAGCGGTTATCGGTTCTTGCACAGTAGATATATCGACCGATGATAACTACCTTTACGGTTTAGCTATTGCACCAGACCAGCAACAAAAAGGTTACGGCACTTACTTAGTCAAAGCTGTCATCAATGACCTTATCAGGAAAAACGACAAACCTTTTCAAATCGCCGTCGAAGATGATAACCTCATCGCTAAGCGGCTGTATGAAAATATCGGTTTTACAAAGCAGACACAAGTGGTCTACTTAGACCCGAAAGAAGGTTGAGATGCTATTAGAAGAATTTGAAAATACCTCTGCTGTTATTGAACCGACGGATAAGGCTATCCGTGGTGGCGGTGAGGTATGTGAGACCATGATTTTCTCCTTCAATGGGGAAATTGTAGATCGTGTCCGTCAGCTACCTGAGAGCAGAGAAGGTGGTCATTTACAGACCCTAAATGGTCGTCATCCTTGGTATATTTTGGAAAGAGATGGACTGCAGGTTGCGGTCATGTTGGCAGTAATCGGTGCTCCCATGGCGGTTGGTCACTTGGAGGAACTGAAAGCCTGTGGCTTTGAGAATTTTATCGTTCTGGGTTCTTGTGGGGTGCTGGATAAGTCGCTTGCTGCGGATAAGATTATTCTTCCTAGATCCGCTCTTCGGGATGAGGGAACTAGCTACCATTACGCTCCTGCTAGCGAGGAAATCAGCTATGACCCTGCTCTGCTATTGACCATGGAAAAGGCCTTGGACCAAGCAGGAATCGAATACGTGTGGGCCAAGACCTGGACCACGGACGCTTTCTATCGGGAAACGGCTGCCAAGGTCAAACGCCGCCTAGCGGCTGGTGCTATGGTCGTCGATATGGAGGCTTCTGCTATCATGGCTTGGGCCAATTATCGTCAGGCCAAGGTCTATCAGTTTTTCTACACGGCGGACTATGTGGACCACCACAAGAATGAATGGGATGCCCGTCGGGAAGAACGGACGGTTGACAGTATGACCTTCTTTGAAGTGGCCATGGCCATTGCAAGAACATTAGAAAGTAGATCATGTTAAAAAAATTAGTAAGACAAAACTGGCCTTATGTGTTGACCGCCATCGGTGGAACAATTCTATTTATCCTTAAATTTTCCCAAGGAAACTGGCAGCTAGGGATGATTTGGTTGGCCGCGACAGCTTATTGGCTAGTAAAATTGTATCAAAAGTATCAAGTCCTAAAGAATACTCAGAAGTAATGGAGAAACTATGATTAAAATTTACGATACCATGACCCGCAGTCTGCGTGACTTTGTGCCCTTGGAAGAGGGTAAGGTTAAGATGTATGTTTGCGGTCCGACGGTTTACAACTATATCCATATCGGTAATGCCCGTAGTGTCGTGGCTTTTGACACCATCCGTCGCTATTTTGAATACCGTGGCTATGATGTGACCTACATTTCAAACTTTACGGATGTGGATGACAAGATTATCAAAGCTGCTAATGAAGCTGGTATGACAACCAAGGAACTGTCTGATAAATTTATCGCAGCCTTCAAGGAAGATGTGGCAAAGTTAGGTGTCAAGCGAGCTACCAAAAACCCTCGGGTAATCGACTATATGGATGAAATCATTGCTTTTGTGCAGGTCTTGATTGATAAGGGTTACGCCTATGAAGCTTCTGGAGATGTTTATTTCCGTGTGGAAAAGGCTGAAAACTATGCTCGTTTGGCCAACAAAACCCTGTCTGACTTGGAGGCTGGGGCTTCTGGCCGGGTTGAGGGAGAAGGTCAGCTGAAAGAACATCCTTTCGACTTTGCCCTGTGGAAAACTGCCAAGCCAGGTGAAGTATCTTGGGAAAGTCCTTGGGGAGCAGGCCGTCCAGGTTGGCATATTGAGTGCTCGGTCATGGCGACAGAGATTTTGGGAGCTACCATTGATATTCACGGTGGTGGTGCGGACTTGGAATTTCCTCACCATACCAATGAGATTGCCCAGTCAGAGTGCAAGACAGGTCAAACCTTTTCCAACTACTGGATGCACAATGCCATGCTCAACATCAATGATGAGAAGATGTCCAAGTCCTTGGGCAATTTCCTGACAGCACATGATATGTTGGAACAAATTGATGGTCAGGTCTTGCGATTCTTCCTATCTACCCAGCACTACCGTCGTCCGCTTAACTATACAGAAAAGGCGATTTCAGATGCGGAAATCAATCTCAAATATCTGAAAAATACTTATACACAACCTATGCAAAACTCTGTGGATAAGTCAGCTCTTGAATTACATCTGGCGGCCTTTGAAGCGGCAATGGATGATGATTTCAATGCGGCAAATGGGATTACGGCTATCTTTGACTTTGCCAAATGGATCAACTCAGGCAATTACGATGAAGCTGTAAAAGAAGCCTTTGGCAAGATGCTCGCCGTCTTTGGTATTGTCTTTGAAGAAGAAGTCTTGGACAGCGAGATTGAAGCCTTGATAGAAGAGCGTCAAGCAGCGCGTGCCAATCGGGACTTTGCGACGGCTGACCGTATTCGTGATGAACTGGCATCCCAGGGAATCAAGCTCTTGGATACCAAGGATGGTGTGAGGTGGACACGTGACTAAGGCAGTAGATGTCAATCTCATCAACGGCATTGCCCTGGCATTTGAAGGGGATGCTGTCTATTCCATGTATATCAGACGGCACTTGATTTTCAAGGGGCTGACCAAACCCAACAAACTGCACGGAGAGGCCAACAAATATGTCTCGGCCAAGGCACAGGCAAGCCTGATCTCCTCCCTCTTAGAAGCTCAGCTATTGACCGAAAAAGAGGAAGAAATCTACAAACGGGGCCGCAATACCAACAGTCACACCAAGGCCAAGAACGCAGATGTGGTCACTTATCGAATGTCCACAGGTTTCGAGGCGGTTTTGGGATACCTGCACATGACCGATCAGTTGGAGCGCCTGGAGGAGCTGGTGGCTTGGTGTATCGCGCAGGTGGAGAGTGACTAGGGACTATTTCATGGAGGTAAGTGTGGATAAGAATAAGTTAAAGCAATATTTTCCGACGGCATCACTTGCTGATTCTCCTCAAAAAAGGGAGGGGATGGCTAGTTTGAGCTTGGGAGAACGATTTTTCTTGAATCTAGAATTAAACAGTCTGACAGATAGAGAGCGCTATTTGTTGGAACTTCTGCAGGAAAATCAGGACAATATTCCTCGCGCTCCGTGGCAAGATTTTTTTGATGGACAAGGTCCGATGCCGACTTCGGTTGGGCAGTTGCAGGTCCTTCAAATAAAGTTATGGTCCAATCCCAGCGAGGAGGTTGTGCAGGCCTGGTTAGAATTCATGGAAACCTTGTTACCGAATTTGGTTAGTCACTATGCCTCAGCATCGGATTATTTTGTATTTATCATGGACCAGCGTCCTTTTATTGACTATCAGGAGATTCTCAGAGATACAATTGGAGTCATGGAATATGACTTTGGCATAAAGATGACTGCTTTTCTGGGGCAAATTTGGCCGGGTCAGGTTCAAGAATGGTGGCCAGATGCCATAAGGGCTGAAATGGATTTATTCCGTAGTTGGATGCAAAAGAATCTTTCTGCTAGCTTTTTAACCTTTAGTCAATTGTTCTTTTTGGATGGGGCTAAGGACAAGGCGATCATGCGCATTTTATCGGATATGATTGCGAAACATGAGATGGAAGATGTAATTCGTGCACTTTGGGACAATGGTGCAGTGTTGACCAAGGCGGCGCAAAGTTTGTTTGTTCATAGGAATACCTTGCTGTACCGATTGGACAAATGGTTCGAATTGACAGGCTTGCAGCTGAGGGAATTGACGGATTTGGCGCTCCTATACTATATAGTGGAGAGCCAGGTATTGGGATGATGACGAGGTCAGAAAGGATCCTGACGCACCTGTGAGGGTACCTGAGATGTTGGATGCGCCGCCCAACCGCTATCATTGTATGTTGAATTGAGCCTTCTGGAGAAATCCGAGGGCTTTTTGTGTATAAGTCGATTGGGGATAAATGGCAAGAGTAAATAGAGTCATTTTAATAAATCAAAGAAAAATTTGCCCACCAACTTTACCAAACTTAACCGAATTTAACCGAATAAAAAATCAAAAAAGCCCGAAAAATCGAGCTTTTGACTTGTATAAATTCGGATAAAATCCTATAATAAAGGCGGTAGACGGATTTGAACCGACGATCAAGCTTTTGCAGAGCCGTGCCTTACCACTTGGCTATACCGCCATAACAAAGAATATTGTACCTTAAAAAGCGAAAAGGGTCAAGTGGTAAAATCAATATTTAGATATTATTGAAAAAGGAAATTGGCGTTTGAAAGTATGTCGTATGTAGAGAGTCCGAGAGTTTAACAAAAGATTTCGATCTTTAGTCGGTGCATATTTTATTTTGGGGGTTAGAATGAAAAAACATTTTTTACTAGGTCTGGTGTGCTTGATGACTTTATCGGCTTGTACTCAATCCAACATTCCGGTTGAAACAGAGAACTCTTCTTCGACAAGTCAGGAAAGTTCGACCAGTTCAAGTGAGCTAAAGATAGACGATAAAGAGTTGTATCAGGCAGTCTTTGCTGACTATCAGAAAATTGTGGAATTTGCAGCTACAGCTGATCCAAGTAATGTAGATGGTGTGCTAACGGTATTGAATGAACTTCAGTTTCCGATGAATTCTTGGGTGGTGGAAAGTGCAATAAATTCTTCGGACTCCATTAGATATGCCTTTTATGATTTCAATAACGATGGTCAAAATGAATTATTTTTCGGGTCAGAAAATCCAGATGGCTCTATGTTTGTGACGGGTTTTTATGGGATATTTGCTGACCAGGTATCATTGTTAGCCGAAGGTTTTGTGGCTGGAGTTGGTGGTGCAAGAAGTGCCATGGTTCTCTTCCAAGGTGGGGAATATGTGAGTTACGGATGGTACTCTGGAACAGGCGAGGCTGTCGGCACACTGAATCGGATTGATGAAATGGGTCAATTGATAGAAGGCACTCCGATCGATTTTCATATGAGAGATGAATTGGTTTCCGTTTTTGGAAAGACAGAAGCAGACATTTTGAATCCCAATCAATTTGATTGGGAAGAATTTGAGATTGATAGAATAGAATCAGAAACAGAAACGAGTAGTTCCGACCAAACTGATGGAGTCCAGTCCATGAATTTGGAACAAATCCAAGCTGGAAATTTTGCTAGTTTAGAAGGAGAATGGGTCAATGCGCGTGGAGATAAGATGGAGATTGATAGCCAGGGGAATGTCTCTTATAATGATGGTCAATTTGTTGGCTTTATTGATTTAAAATATCATAAAGTTGAAGGGGCTATCCTAATTGTAAGTATTACCGATCCGAATGGTCGGGCCTCTGCTAGTGTACCGACCTTATTGATTCCAAAAGGAGTGCAGAATACCTATGGATTTTTAGAAGGGCATAGCGATCAGACGGACACCAGCAAGGATAGGATGTTCAGTACGCAAAGTGTTACGACGACTGAAGACTTTAGTAAAGGTGTCTTTTATCGAGTAGACGATTAGGAGAGACGGAATGAAAAAGAATAGACTCATTTTGGGATTGCTTTTGGGGGCTAGTGTTGGCTTATTGGTGGCATGTGGTCATCAGAAACAGGAGGCGACCTCAACCTCTTCGTCGACTTCATCTTCTCGTTCTAGCTCGACAAGCACGAGTTTCAGTACATCAACTACAAGTTCCACGACCAGTAGTTCAAGTAGCCAGGCTGGTCCCTGGGATGCTGATAAGACAGAGGCGTTAAGGAATTTCGTGATTGAACAATGGGGACCATCCTTCTCGCCACCTCAGTACTATTTATCCTATCATCCAAGAAATGAGGGAAGCTTTTTTGGGGTGAGCTTGCCGTCAGGGGTTCTAAGTGGTCCTGGTCAGCAAATGACACCCGATTTTCAAGGGGAGGCTCCGGAATTGGTTTGGAGCGAGAACGGTCAAGTTGGAGCGGGGCAGACAGCCGTGGTCGGAATCTATTCAGATATTGAAGCATCAAAATCCCAATTAGCCCACCTCTATCTCTTTACTATCAAGGATGGTCAAGGTATTGCTTGGATTACCGAGCAAAATCAGGGCAATCCAGAAAAACGTTTGTATTTCCGACCAACCAAAAACCAGGAATTACAAGCCTTCTTTGAAAACTTGGTTCTCGATGGTAGTTCGATTGCAGCGACTGAAACCAGTTCAGCGACGGCTACTCAGTCTTCAGTAGACACCAAGAACTTGACAGTCGAACAAGCAGCTAATTGGGCCAAGGCACATGCAGCTTCTCGTTACGGGGCTCCTTTTACCAAAGCGGATTTTCTAGCCCAAGTGGTTACCAATGCGCAATCTTCGGATGGCTTGGTCTATATTGAGGTAAGAGAAGACCATAATAGCCCTAATATGCTGGCAACTAGAGCGGATAGGAGTGTTTCCTCTGTAGCAGCCTTTTACCGTGTCAATGCCAATGGTCAGTTAGAAAGAATGGATGTTGCTGCGGGGTCTTATTCTGTTGTTGCAGATATCTATTTTGAATAGGGTTAGGAGTCAAGGTTAGCGTTCAGATTTTGGTGAAATTATCTATTATTTTGCTTGAAAACAGGCCGTTTTTCTGATATACTAATAGAGTTGCTGTGCAACAAATACTCATCTCGGACCAATTGTGGTCTTGTTGCCGAAAGGTTGGGCTGCAAGTCGAAGTTCGGGAGAGGAGAAAAAACAAAAAGGAGAAATACTCATGGCAGTAATTTCAATGAAACAACTTCTTGAGGCTGGTGTACACTTCGGTCACCAAACTCGTCGCTGGAATCCTAAGATGGCTAAGTACATCTTCACAGAGCGTAACGGTATCCACGTTATCGACTTGCAACAAACTGTAAAATTGGCTGACCAAGCTTACGAATTCATCCGTGATGCTGCAGCAAACGACGCAGTTATCTTGTTCGTAGGTACTAAAAAACAAGCTGCTGAAGCTGTTAAAGACGAAGCTATCCGCGCTGGTCAATACTTTATCAACCACCGTTGGTTGGGTGGAACTCTTACAAACTGGGGTACAATCCAAAAACGTATCGCTCGTTTGAAAGAAATCAACCGTATGGAAGAAGATGGAACTTTCGAAGTGCTTCCTAAGAAAGAAGTAGCATTGTTGAACAAACAACGTGCTCGTCTTGAAAAATTCTTGGGCGGTATCGCTGACATGCCACGCATTCCAGACGTAATGTTCGTAGTTGACCCACACAAAGAGCAAATCGCTGTTAAAGAAGCTAAGATATTGGGTATCCCAGTTGTAGCGATGGTTGACACAAACACAGATCCAGATGATATTGATGTTATCATCCCAGCTAACGATGACGCTATCCGCGCTGTTAAATTGATCACAGCTAAAATGGCTGACGCTATCATCGAAGGCAACCAAGGTGAGGACAGCGTAGCAGCAGTTGAAGCTGAATTGGCAGCTGAGCCAGCATCTACAGAATCAATCGAAGAATTGGTTGAAGTTGTAGAAGGAAAATAAGTAACGAAGACGTTAAGAAAAGCGTTAGATTTATCTAAATCCTAGCTTTTTAGTCCGAGTACACTTTACATCATTTATCAAACACAAAAACAATCCTAGAGGGGCAGGGCTGAGCCCGCTCCTCTATTTTATAAATACAAACAAGGAGAATAGACATGGCAGAAATTACAGCAGCTCTCGTTAAAGAATTGCGTGAAAAATCAGGTGCTGGCGTTATGGACGCGAAAAAAGCATTGGTTGAAACTGAAGGTGATATCGAAAAAGCGATCGAATTGCTTCGCGAAAAAGGTATGGCTAAGGCAGCTAAGAAAGCTGACCGTGTAGCAGCTGAAGGTTTGACTGGTGTTTACGTTGATGGTAACGTAGCAGCAGTTGTTGAAGTTAACGCTGAAACAGACTTCGTTGCGAAAAACGCTCAATTCGTTGAATTAGTAAACACTACTGCTAAAGTAATTGCAGAAGGTAAACCAGCTGACAACGAAGCAGCTCTTAAATTGGTTATGCCTTCAGGTGAAACGCTTGAAGAAGCATACGTAAACGCAACTGCAACTATCGGTGAGAAAATCTCATTCCGTCGTTTTGCTTTGGTTGAAAAAACAGATGCTCAAGCATTTGGTGCATACCAACACAATGGTGGACGTATCGGTGTTATCTCAGTTGTTGAAGGTGGCGACGAAACTCTTGCAAAACAAATCTCAATGCACATCGCTGCAATGAAACCAACTGTTCTTTCTTACACTGAATTGGATGAGCAATTTGTTAAAGATGAGTTGGCACAAATCAACCACAAAATCGAACAAGATAACGAAAGCCGTGCAATGGTTGACAAACCAGCATTGCCACTCTTGCAATATGGTTCAAAAGCTCAATTGACTGACGAAGTGATTGCAGCAGCTGAAGAAGCTATCAAAGCAGAATTGGCAGCAGAAGGCAAACCAGAAAAAATCTGGGACAAAATCATCCCAGGTAAAATGGACCGCTTCATGCTTGACAACACTCAAGTTGACCAAGCTTACACACTTCTTGCACAAGTTTACATCATGGACGACAGCAAAACAGTTGAAGCTTACTTGAACTCAGTAAACGCTTCTGTTGTAGAATTTGCTCGTTTCGAAGTGGGTGAAGGTATCGAGAAAGCTTCAAATGACTTTGAAGCAGAAGTTGCAGCGACAATGGCAGCAGCTCTTGGTAAATAAGAATAAAGATTACAAAGCAGGTTAGTTGAACTAGCCTGCTTTTCTTATCCTTTGCATCTCTGGTCCATGCTTCTCCATTCTTGATAAGAGAAATGTGGCTCTTAATGGAAATTTATCACAGTCTGGGGACTGGGAGGTTGGAAGAAATATGGTAATCCTGTTGGCTACAACAAGTCGATAATTGAATTCAGTTATTGGCTTGTTTGCAAGTCAATAGGCAGATAATCTTCGCGGAAGCTTTTCACCCGTCAAGATAAGTTGATAATCTATAATATGATTTTTGGAGGTTTTCCATGTCTGGAAGTCTCTTAGAAGAAAAGAACACCACAATTGGCACGTCAATTGTGGTGTGTTTTTATCATGAAATATGTGTGTGATTATACCAAACCTTGGGCAATCATCGTATCAGCGATTTGCTCAAAGGCTGCGATGTTAGCACCTGCAAGATAGTCTGTACCAAGGTCGTATTTCTCAGCAGTTTCTTTGGCAGTCTTGAAGATGTTGGCCATGATGTCTTTGAGGCGACCGTCAACTTCTTCGCGTGTCCATGACAAGCGGAGGCTGTTTTGGCTCATTTCAAGGGCAGATACGGCTACACCACCAGCGTTGGCAGCTTTAGCAAGACCGTAAAGCACACCGTTTTCTTTGTAAACTTTGATTGCGTCAAGGTCAGATGGCATGTTAGCACCTTCAGCAACACAGTAAACACCATTTTTCACCAAGGCAACAGCTTGATCACCGTTGATTTCGTTTTGAGTCGCACATGGAAGGGCAATGTCAGCCTTGCCATCGTAGTTCCATACAGAACCTTCGAAGTATTTAGCAGTTGTTTTTTCTGCAGCATATTCTGTCAAACGAGCGCGACGTTTTTCTTTAATATCTACCAAGAGGTCGAAGTCGATACCTGTTTCGTCGATGATGTAGCCATTTGAGTCTGAAACAGAGATCACTTTGGCACCAAGTTCAGTTGCTTTTTGAACAGCGTATTGGGCAACGTTACCAGAACCTGAGATAAGGACTGTTTGGTCTTTGAAAGATTTACCATTTGCTGCAAGCATGTTGTCAGTGAAGTAAACCAAGCCATAGCCTGTTGCTTCTGGGCGGATCAATGAACCACCGAAGCCAAGCGGTTTACCAGTCAAGACACCTGCATCAAACTGGCGGAGGCGTTTGTATTGACCGTACATGTAGCCGATCTCACGGCCACCAACACCGATATCACCAGCTGGAACGTCAAGGGATGGTCCGATGTGTTTTTGTAATTCAGTCATGAAGCTTTGGCAGAAACGCATGATTTCAGCATCTGTTTTGCCTTTAGGATCAAAGTCTGATCCACCTTTACCACCACCGATTGGTAGTCCAGTCAAGACGTTTTTGAAGATTTGCTCAAAACCGAGGAACTTCAAGATGGATTGGTTTACAGTTGGGTGGAAGCGAAGACCGCCCTTGTAAGGACCAACAGCTGAGTTGAACTGAACACGGTAGCCACGGTTAACTTGCACATTTCCGTCCTTGTCTGTCCAAGGCACACGGAAGCTGATGATACGCTCAGGCTCAACGATACGAGCCAAGATGTTTTCTTTGATGTACTCTGGGTGAGCTTCAAAAACAGGCTCAAGTGTAGAGAAGAGTTCTTCAACCGCTTGGAGGAATTCTGTTTCATGTGGGTTGCGAGCTTTAACAGCTTCAAATGATTGGGTAATATATGCTTTTGCGTTTGACATAGGGTCACCTGATTTCTTTATTTATTATTAAATTGTCTGACAATTTAATTTATCTGAAAATTATTATAGCACTATGATTTTTAAATGTAAAGAAGAAAATGCAAAATTTTTTAAAAATTTTTAAAATTCCCTGATAAAAGCCGAACAATGGCAGTAAATAGGGAAAATCCGTATGTTTTCTATGGTATAATCAAGCTAGAAAACGCAAAAAGGAGTTATAGAATGGTTTCAACAGCGACGACATTGGGTGGATTTTCTTTTGACAATTGTTTGATGAATGCGGCAGGTGTCTGGTGCATGACCAAGGAAGAGTTGGATGGTGTGAAAAACTCAGCAGCAGGAACCTTTGTCACCAAGACCGCTACACTGGAATACCGGGAGGGGAATCCAGAGCCGCGCTACAAAAATATACCGCTGGGGTCTATTAATTCCATGGGCTTGCCCAATCAAGGCCTAGATTATTATTTAGATTATCTTTTGGAGTTACAGGAAGAAGAACCAGAACGTACCTTTGTTCTTTCATTAGTAGGCATGTCGCCAGATGAGATCCACACCATTCTCAAAAAAGTGCAGGATAGTGCCTTTCAAGGGTTAGTTGAGCTCAATCTTTCTTGTCCGAATGTTCCGGGGAAACCGCAGATTGCCTATGATTTTGAAACGACAGAAACCATCTTGCGGGAAGTCTTTGCCTATTTCACCAAACCGCTGGGCATCAAGTTGCCACCTTATTTTGATATTGTACATTTTGACCAGGCTGCTGCGATTTTCAATCAATTTCCACTCAAGTTTGTCAACTGTGTGAATTCGATTGGCAACGGTCTTTATATAGAAGATGAGAGCGTGATTATCAAGCCTAAAAATGGATTTGGTGGTATCGGTGGCGAATACATCAAGCCGACTGCTTTGGCAAACGTCCATGCCTTTTACCAACGCCTTAAGCCAGAAATTCAAATTGTGGGAACGGGTGGTGTCTTGACAGGACACGATGCCTTTGAACACATTCTCTGTGGTGCCAGCATGGTTCAAGTCGGGACAACTCTGCAAAAAGAAGGGCTAGCAGCCTTTGACCGCATTACCCAAGAACTCCGAGACATTATGGCTGAAAAAGGCTATGAAACCATCGAAGATTTCCGTGGGAAATTGCACCATTTGGATGACTAAGCGTAAAAAATAAACTGTAAAAGAGTTTGGGGCTTCCAAACTCTTTTACTTACGGTTAAAATAATTAAACAAATCACCGATGGTTTTTTTGGTGCATATCCACTAGCTCCTGGCCATCAAGGGTGACACTATCAATCACGAAGAAATCCTGTAGTTGCGGAACTTCACGAGGTTGGAGCATCAGAAATTCTTCTGGACTTTCATACTGCTTTTCTGATGGATGGGCAATTTGTGATTGATAATACCGAATGTGTAACATAATAGACCCCCGTTCGTGACTGCTTGGGACTCATGCACCTCCAGTCGAGTTTTATCTATCTTTTATTATATCACTAATTAGTTGTTATTCAACACTTTTAACCGATGAAAAATCCTAATAGCATAACGGCGATGACTAGTAGTGGAGACGGGATGCGTTTGGATAGGAGGAGTAGGGTTGCCAGAATACAGATGAAGCACTCCCCTCCTGATGATAGGCCCTGCAACTGATTCAAAGCTGTCCAGCTGATGATGGCAGCGACCGCCCAGGAGATGCCCTTTAAGAATGAGGAAACATAATGTAACTGACGATAGACCTGCCAAAGGGGGGTTGCGAAATAGACTAGCAGGATTCCAGGAAGGAAAATGAGTCCCCCACCCAATAGGCCAGCTAGGAATTTTACCACTATTCCTCCTGTCACAGAGCGGGCAACGACAAAGGAAGCAAAGCTGAAGAGTGGCCCAGGAACTGCCTGATCCAAGCTATAGCCCGCTAGAAAATCAGCCTGGCTGAGAAAGCCTTCTTGTTTGACTAGGTCTTGAATCATTAGCGGAATCATGATTTGTCCACCGCCAATGATGGAATAGCCATAGCGATAAATAGATGCAAACAAGCGACTATCGCCACCAAAATAGTTTGCCATTGCAGAAAATAGAATAGCTAGGATGATAATGGTGGCTGGCAATTGCCATCTGACCTTGCTGGTTTTGGGGATATTTTGCAATTCTTGTCCGGCTTGCCCCCAGACGGGCACCAAGCCTGCTAGACCTCCTGCAAGTAGAAGCAAGAGAATAGACCAGCTAGAAAGTGGAATAAGAACAAAACTCAGAAGACAGAAAGAGATGTATAGGATGAGGTCTTTTTTGGACGTGACGACCTTCCTGGTCAGTTGAATGGCTGCGTAGAGAATGAAGGAGACCGCTACGGCAGGTAAGAAAATCAGTAGCTTGTTCCAAGCCTGGTTTTGAGCTACCCATTCCAGACCGATTCCTAAGCTGGTCATGATGACTAAGGCAGGAAGAATCCAGATGAGAAAGCTAGCCAAGGCAATCCATGGCCCGCCTACACGATAGCCGATGGCAGTAATGGTTTGTGTGCTGGAAGGTCCAGGCAAGAGCGAAAAAATTCCGATGAGTTCCGTCATCTCCTCCTGGCTGATATACTTCTTTTTGTCAATCAATTCCCTGCTAAAGACACCGTAGTGAGCTTCGGGCCCGCCGTAGGAGGCTAGTGAACAGAGAAAGACATCTTTTAAAAATTGTTTGTTTTGTATGTGTTGCGGCATAGTGTTCTCCAAATCTATTCTTATGTCAGTCTATCATAAATTGACAGATTAGCCAGGGAATCTAGGAGAAATATGTGTAAAGTTCTTGTAAAAGTCTATAGGTATTGTCTGGATTTTTGAGGTAAAAAGGCGTATAATGAAAGGGATTATAGGAAAGAGAGAGGTCGACTTCTATGTCTAGAACATCATTACAGGAACGTCGGAAACTTGCTAGAAAGGCACGAAACAAGCGCCAATTTATGTCTATCTGCCTTTTGGCTGCGGTCATCCTGTCCATTATTCTCGTGCATGACCATGTTTTGCCCTTGTTTGGTAAGGCGGATAGGACCAGCCAGCAATCATCTGGGATAGGTTCTTGGTTTTCAGGCAAGCAGGATGAGGTGCAGACCGCCCGTATCATGGCTCATGGGGACTTGCTTTACCATGATCTCCTCTATTGGAGTGCTCTCCAGGCGGATGGGACCTATGATTTTTCTGAGAATTTTACCTATGTGAAACCCTGGATTGAGCAGGCTGATTTGGCTATTGCGGACTTTGAGGGGACTATTTCTCCTGATTTTCCTTTGGCTGGCTATCCTTTGTTTAATGCGCCGGCCCAGGTGGCAAAGGATATTCGTGGTGCAGGCTATGATGTGGTGGATTTGGCCCATAATCATATTCTGGATTCGCAGTTGTCGGGCCTCATTTCCACAGTGGAGACCTTTAAGAATGTCAATGTAGATGCAGTTGGTGTCTATGCGGAGGGCAATCGGGCGACAGCTCCCATTTATATTCGTGATGTCAATGGTATCAAGGTAGCAATTCTTGCCTATGCATATGGATTCAATGGGATGGAGGCATCATTGACCCAGGAAGAATACAATGCCTATCTGTCGGATTTTGACCGCAAGAAGATGAAGGCTGAGATTGAACTGGCTGAGAAAGAGGCGGACATTACTATCGTCATGCCTCAGACGGGTGTCGAATACCAGCTGGAGCCGACGGAGGAGCAGGTTAGTCTCTATCATGACATGATTAACTGGGGAGCAGACCTGGTGTTTGGCGGGCATCCCCATGTAGCGGAGCCTTCTGAGACGGTTGAAAAAGACGGTGAGAAGAAGTTAATCATCTACTCTATGGGGAATTTTATTTCTAACCAGCGGATTGAGACCATGGCGGGTGTTGCCAATGCCCAGTGGACCGAGCGTGGGGTGCTGATGGACGTGACGATAGAGAAGAAGGACGGTGTGACCCGCATCAAAACAGCCCAGGCCCATCCGACCTGGGTCAGCAAGGAACCTAAGGGACGTTTTTCACCGGAAGGCTACGAGCTCTATACCTATCAAACCCTGATTTTGGAAGATTTTGTCCAGGGTGGCAAGCATTATGGTCAACTGGATGCAGTAACCCAGAAGCGGGTAGATTTAGCCTATTCTGAGATGAATGAATTTATGGCTTTGGATTGGGTAACTGAGGAGAAGGAATAGTAGAGTCTATCTAAATTCTGAATGAAGAACATCTGCAGTTGACCAAGTAAGGTTCAGCAAAACGATGCCAGACAGTTATAAGATAAATAGGTATAGTCTGAAATTCCTGTAGATAAGAAGGAGTTAAACATGAGTAGGGGCTATCAAGATATACAATGTATGAGGGTTTGGATTGGAGGATATTTCGGTCCGATTAATTTTGTTGAAATGGATTTTGAAGATGAAGAAGTTATTTATACTCATATAGATGACCATGATTCAAGGAGTGAGCTAGAATTAAGTTTTTCAGCCTCTCAATTTAAACACGATTTAGAAAATTGTAGACTGCTTGAGTGGGACGAAGAATACATAAATCCATACGTTCTAGATGGCACTCAATGGTATGTAGACATTCTATTTAAAAGAAATGCGCCGTTGAGAATTGAAGGTTCGAATGCTTATCCAAAAACATTTGACCAGCTTTGCAGTGCTATTTCAGAAATTATACAGGCTGATTTTATCTAGTCGACTAGTTGGAATGAGTTATAAAATAAAAACAGCCACTCTAATGAGTGACTAAAATAAATCTGAGTGTGTGCCAGTATCAATCAAGGTCAAGCTTAGAATATCATTTTCTATTAAATAGATTAGGAGCCAATCTGGTTTAATATGGCACTCATAATATCCGGAAAAATTTCCTGTCAGCATATGATTTTGATGTTTGTCTTCAAGTGGGATACCTTGGCTTAGTTTCGTAATAATTTCTTCCAACAAACCCAGATCGTATCCACGTTTCTTCATTAACTTGTAGCTTTTTTGAATTTGTTCGTGAACTTTATTTGATATATTATTCTTCATCCAATGCCTTAAATAAATCTTGGACAGTTGCATAACTTGGTACATTTGGATTACGTGAAATCTTTCGTGCTTCTTCCATTGCCTCCAAGGTTTCTTGATTGTACTTTGGTAGCTCTACGGAAAATGGTAAACCGCCACGCAATACGCATTGGCGTAAGAAGATATTCACTGCACTGGACATATCTAAGTCCAGTCTTGCAAACAAGGCATTAGCGTCTTCTTTAACGGTTGTTTCAATTCTGATTTGAGTTGGACTTGTGGGCCTTTGATTTTAAATTCCATTGAAAGTGAAAGGATTGATGTATGATAAAACTAATAGCAACAGATATGGATGGAACCTTCTTAGATGGGAATGGTCAGATTGACCGAGCGCGCTTTTCAGCAATCTTGGACCAGCTAGATGCGCGTGACATCCCCTTTGTCATCGCTAGTGGCAATGGTATGGACCGGCTCTTGAAATTGTGTCAGGGCTTTGAGGACCGCTTGATTTTTGTATCGGACAACGGGGCCCGTGTGGTTGAAAAAGGGGAAACCAGGGTGCGGCATATGTTGGACCGGGACCTGGTGGCAGCTATTCTGGACTACTTTAGAGGTAGTTGGGGAGAGGTGTGCTTGATGCTGGCCAATGATCAGACCATTTTTATGCAGGAGGGGGCCAATCAGCCCTTCGCAGGTTCTGATTTGCCGATTGCTCCAGAGCAAATGCAGGCTTTCTTGGATAAGGTGACCTTCCTAGCGGATTTGAGCCAGTTGCCAGCTGAACAGCCTATCTACAAGGCTGGCATTTGGGTGGAGGAAGGTAAGGTCGAGGTTCTGACCTCAGCCTTTAATCGGGCACTTGAGGGTAGGTTGACGGCTGTGACCAGCGGTTATGGCTCTATTGACATCCTGCCAGTTGGTATTCACAAGGCTTGGGGCATCGAGCAGGTCATCCAACCGTTGGGCATTACAATGGCTCAGGTTATGGCTTTCGGCGATTCTGACAATGACCTTGAAATGCTGGCGCAGGCAGGTTATTCCTACGCTATGGAAAATGCGACGGATAGGGTCAAGGCCGTTGCCAAATACCGCGCTCCCAGCCATTTGGACAGTGGCGTCTTGCAGGTTATCGAAGAATTTTTACAAACACACTAAAAAGCCAGTCAAATGAGTGGCTTTTCTTCATTCTCGCGGTAGCATTTTCAAGAAAAAATCGGTCATATATTGAGGAGATTCTTGCTTCCCATTTTTTATCCATGCTTGTGTAATTCCGAAGAAGGCATGCGAAAAGTAAATACTACGGTACTCGTTTTCAAGTGGTGATAAATCTTCTTTTCCCAAACGCTCGGACAAATCATTTGCGATAAGTAATCGGACTTTATTTATTAGAAAACTCTGTATTTCTTGGGTACCATTATGGGTCAATAAGGATGAGAGTAATCTTTCTCGGTAGAGCAATTCAAAAATTTCTAAGAAAGAGGACTGTCGATTTCCATCATAGCGATCAAATATGGTCTCTAACTTGTGAAATAAGCCTTGTTGGTAGGAGTCAATCAATTCATACTTATCCTTATAATGGGTATAAAAACTAGAACGACTGATTCCTGCTTCATGCGCCAAGTGAGTTGTTGTAATGGCGTTGAAGGGCTGAGTTTCTAGGCAAGTCCCCATTGCTTCTAAAATGGCTTGACGAGTTCGTTCTTTCCGATTATCTGTTCCCATTTTGCTCCTTTTATACATTTTTAGACACATTGTCCAAAAAACGATTCATATTACTTGATTTTGAAAATGATACTTGTATAATATATTTTATCAGTTTTTGGACAGGATGTCTAAAGGAGGTTCTTATGTCGGAAAAAGTAAAGAATTTTTTCAAAAAACCAATGACCTTGATCACCATTCTCGGTGTTTCCTGTGTCCCAGCCTTATATAACATTAGTTTCCTAACCTCTATGTGGGACCCTTACGGCCGACTAGACCAGTTGCCTGTGGCAGTTGTCAATCAAGACCAGTCGGCGAGCTTTCAAGATAAAACCCTCACCATTGGTGATGATATGGTGGATAATATGAAAGAGAGCAAGAGCCTGGATTTCCACTTTGTATCAGAAACAGATGCGGAAAAAGGCTTGGAAGAAGGGGACTATTATATGGTCATTACCCTACCAGAAGATTTGTCAGAAAAAGCTTCTAGTCTCTTAACGGACCAGCCAGAGCATCTAACAATTTCCTATCAAACCTCTAAAGGTCACAGCTTTGTCGCTTCTAAGATGGGCGAATCAGCCATGGAAAAATTGAAAGCGTCTGTTTCAGAGACGATTACTGAAACCTACACAACTGCCGTTTTTGATAGTATGAGAGAAATTCAAAATGGCATGGTCGAGGCGGCAGATGGTAGCCAACAATTAACAGATGGTGCTACTCAATTGGAATCAGGCAGTCAAACACTCTCAAATGGACTGACTACTTTAACGACTTCGGGTCAAGCACTCGTGACAGGAGCAAACCAATTGGCCACTGGAGTAGTGTCTTATACAGATGGAGTCAATCAGGCTGCAACGGGAAGTCAAACACTGACCAGTGGCTTAACGAACTACACAAATGGGGTGGCAAGTCTTGCTTCAGGTGCGGAGCAATTAAATGCCAATTCCTCTCAGCTCATCGCTGGAGTGGGACAATTGCAATCAGGAGCAAGTCAGGTTGAACAACTGGTAACAGGGGCCAATCAATTGCAGACAGGCTTGGAGCAACTCGCTAGTTCAACTAGTTTGTCTGCTGAACAGTCTAGTCAGATACAAGCACTCTTGACAGGGCTTCCACAGTTGCAGGCGGCCATCAATCAATTAAATGATAGCCTATCAAGTATCGGAGGACTTACAGTAGATACAAGCAGTTTATCCAATCTCTTGACAGAGATGGGGAGCCAAACTCAAGGATTGTTGACAGCAGCGCAAGCGGATAAAACAGCCAGCATTGAAGCCTTGCAAGCAACGGCTACCTATCAAAACTTGACAGCTGATCAGCAAGCTGAATTGGTTGGTGCCCTTCAAAATTCACCTTCGACAACAGTGACATTAGCCCAAACGATTCTGGGTCAATTGTCGCAACTCAGTCAAGCCCTATCAAGCTTGCAAAGTCTTTCTGGCATGGCAACACAAATGAGCCAGCTACAATCAGCTGTCGGTCAGATTAACACGGCTGCCAATCAAGCATTGCCAGGCGCCACAACAGCCATTGAAAACCTATCAAGTGGCTTGAGTCAGGTCAACACCGCCTTGAACCAACAAGTTCTACCAGGAACTCAAGCCTTGACGAGTGGTGTGAGTCAACTTCAAACGCAATTATCAAATGGAGCAAGTCAGCTCATGTCAGGAGTAACAGCCTATACCGCTGGTGTTTCCCAATTAGCAGCAGGTGGAGCCCAGTTGGTTGCAAACAATAGCAGCATCCAATCAGGAGGTAGCCAGTTAACATCAGGATTGGCAACCTTAGCATCCAACTCCAGTCAACTTGTCAGTGGTTCAGGACAACTGGCTTCTGGTAGTCAGCAATTGATTTCTGGTGCAGAACAGTTGGCTAGTGGCGGTCAAACCCTTACAAGCGGTATTTCCAGTCTTCGTACAGGTAGTGAAACCCTAACGAATTCACTCAGCTCAGCCAGTCAACAACTATCAGTCGTCTCTGTAGAAGACAAAAATGCACAAGCAGTTTCTCAACCAGTCACCTTGGAACACAGTGACCAAGATGATGTGAAGACCAACGGAGTCGGCATGGCTCCTTACATGGTGTCTGTTGCCCTAATGGTTGCAGCCTTATCAGCGAATGTTATTTTTGTCAAACACATTGATAATCGCTCCTACAAAAATCGTTGGGACTGGGCTAGAGGAAAATTCTTGCTCAATGGCCTCATTGCCAGTCTAGCAGCAGTGATTCTGTACGGTGTTCTTCGCTTGATTGGAATCGAACCGGCTCATCCAATGGCAACCTTGGGATTAATCCTCTTAGCCTCATGGACCTTCATGGCCCTCGTTACAGCCCTGGTGGGTTGGAACAATCGTTTCGGATCCTTTGCAAGTTTAATTATCTTGTTATTGCAACTGGGTTCAAGCGCCGGTACCTATCCAATCGAACTTAGCCCACGCTTCTTCCAAGTCATTCAGCCTTATCTTCCAATGACCTATTCTGTTTCAGGTCTTCGTCAAACCATTTCTATGGTTGGAAATAGTAGTCATCAAGTTTGGATGCTGAGCCTCTTCTTAATAGGCTTCATGGGATTAGGTCTCTTGATTTATAATCAGAATAATGAATAATTAGAAAACCAACTGCTCCATGTGTTGAACAGTTGGTTTTTCAGTTAATTTTGATTGGTAATAGCACTTTTATCGGGGTCGTTGTGTGCGATTCGACTAGCAGCAGCGGCTGCAATTGCGCAAACGATATCGTCTAGAAAAGTATGGCAATGCTGGCCGTCTTTGCTATTGAGCTCAGAGATGATGCCGGGCTTGGACTTGTCCAGAAAGCCGTAGTTGGTAAAACCGATAGTCCCGTAGAGATTGACGATGGAGAGACCGAGGATTTCATCAATTCCGTAGAGTCCTTCGTCATTCATGAGGACGGATTGAAGGGGTTGGGATACCAAGCCCTGTTCAGCCAATTTGTCTATTTCAATCCCCGTCACGATAGCATTTTGTACCTCGCGTTTTTCTAGGACGGCCTGAACATTTTCTAAACACTCCGCAAATTCCAAGTCAGGAATGTATGTGTTTTGCAGGTGCATGACCAATTCGGCAATGCGCTCGAGTGGTACGCCACGTTCGTCTAGTAGGGTTAGTGCTTGTGTTTTCATTTTATTAACATCATTTAGTTTTTCTTTTATTACTTCGTTAGCTCGGTTTGCCTAACCCCAGTTATGCATACACCTCGCTGCCTAGTACTAAAAGTAAACTAAAAGACTTTACCTCCTTTATTCATTAGGGAATTATTTTCCTTCCAAGATTGATTGTACCGTTTGTGGCGGTGATGGTCAATTTATTTTTGCTGTCTTTATTGCCAACGGTAAGACTCTGCTTGTCGTCAGTCACCGTCACCTTTTGGTCTTTGTAAACATCCTCTGGGAAAATGCCGAATTCTTTGACGGTGCCTTCAACATGTCTTATCCAGACGTCGTGACCAACGTTCAGTACAATCTGCCTGTCATCAATATTGTCTTTGCTAATACAGAGTACGGATATATTAAGAATAAATACGAGGACACCAACAAACACCTCTTCGGTACAGACTTTATTGATGTTGATTATGCCAAAATTGGTGAAGCCCAAGGTGCCGTTGGTTACACTGTTCGTCGGATTGAAGAAATGGACGAAGTCATGCGCAAGGCGGTTGAGGACAATAAAAACGGTAAAACGGTCGTCATTGATGCCAAAATTACCAAAGAACGTCCAATACCTGTAGAGTCCATGAAGTTGGACCCAGCTCTCGCTTCTGAAGAAGAAATCGCAGCCTTCAAAGAACGCTACGAAGCAGAAGAATTGGTGCCATTCCGCATCTTCTTGGAAGAAGAAGGCTTGGAAAGTCACACTGTTAAAAAATAAAGAAGAACAAGACGGCTTTTAGCACGATTAAGAAAGATTTTAGATGAAGAGCTTGGCTTAGTTGCCTGGCTCTTTTTGTTGCTCAATTAAATGTCCAGCCAGAAATAATTTGTCCTTCTTTACTATTTCAAAAATTTTTTAAAAAACTTGTGAAAAATTTAACAAAAAGACTTTACAAAACAAAAAACTTAGTGTACAATAACATTGTGAAAAAGCTAACAAAATGATTAACGGAATTTTTGGAGGAATATCATGGCTGATAAAAAAGTAGTATCACCAGAAGAAAAATTGGCAGAAGCTCGTGCACACGTTGATGAGCTTGTACAAAAAGGGCTTGTGGCTCTGGAAGAATTTCGTCTTCTCAATCAAGAGCAGGTTGACTACATCGTTGCGAAAGCGTCAGTAGCTGCCTTGGATCAACACGGCGTCTTGGCTATGCATGCCCATGAAGAAACTGGTCGCGGTGTCTTTGAAGACAAGGCGACTAAAAACCTCTTCGCCTGCGAACACGTTGTGAACAACATGCGTGGTGTCAAAACTGTTGGCGTGATTGAAGACGACGAAGTAACTGGTTTGACCTTGATTGCTGAGCCAGTGGGGGTTATCTGTGGGGTTACTCCAACAACCAACCCAACTTCAACAGCCATCTTCAAATCATTGATTGCTCTTAAAACACGTAACCCAATCGTCTTTGCCTTCCACCCATCTGCACAAGAATCATCAGCACACGCGGCCCGTGTTGTCTATGAAGCAGCTGTAGCAGCAGGTGCACCTGAAAACTGTATCCAATGGATTACAAAACCATCGATGGAAGCAACTTCAGAGTTGATGAAGCACGACGGTATCGCAACAATTCTTGCGACAGGTGGTAACGCAATGGTGCGTGCAGCTTACTCTTGCGGCAAACCAGCACTTGGAGTAGGTGCGGGTAACGTTCCTGCCTATGTTGAAAAATCAGCAAATATCCGCCAAGCAGCACATGACATCGTTATGTCTAAGTCATTTGATAACGGTATGGTCTGTGCATCAGAGCAAGCGGTTATTGTGGACAAGGACATCTATGACGATTTTGTAGAAGAGTTCAAGTCTTACCACACTTACTTTGTTAATAAGAAAGAAAAAGCCCTTCTGGAAGAATTCTGCTTTGGCGTGAAGGCTAACAGCAAAAACTGTGCAGAAGGAAAATTGAATGCGGACATCGTAGGTCGTCCAGCTGCATGGATTGCAGAGCAAGCTGGCTTCAAAGTACCAGAAGGGACCAACATCTTGGCGGCTGAAGTGGCTGAAATCGGTGAAAAAGAGCCATTGACACGTGAAAAATTGTCACCAGTTATCGCTGTCTTGAAAGTAGAAGGTCGTGAAGAAGGTCTGGAAGCAGCACGTCAAATGGTTGAATTCCATGGTCTTGGACACTCAGCAGCTATCCACACAGCGGATGCAGATTTGGCAAAAGAGTTCGGTACGCGTGTAAAAGCTATCCGTGTTATCTGGAACTCTCCATCAACCTTCGGTGGTATTGGTGATGTTTACAATTCCTTCCTTCCATCTCTTACCTTGGGATGTGGTTCTTATGGACGCAACTCTGTGAGTGACAATGTAAGTGCTCTTAACTTGCTCAACATCAAGAAAGTAGGAAGACGGAGAAATAATATGCAATGGTTTAAAGTTCCATCAAAAATTTACTTCGAACGTGACTCCATTCAATACTTGCAAGTAATGGCAAATGTTGAGAAAGTCATGATCGTAGCTGATGAAGTCGTTGTGAAACTTGGATTTGTTCAACGTGTAATTGAACAATTGCAACTTCGCTCAAACAAAGTCATGTACACTGTCTTCTCAGACATCGAACCAGATCCAGATATCACAACAGTTGAACGCGGTGCAGAGGCCATGAAAGCCTTCAAACCAGATACAATCATCGCTATCGGTGGTGGTTCTGTAATGGATGCTGCGAAAATCATGTGGCTCTTCTACGAGCAACCACAAGTGGACTTCCGTGATCTTGTTCAAAAATTCATGGACATCCGCAAACGTGCCTTCAAATTCCCAGAATTGGGTGAAAAAGCAAAATATGTTGGTATCCCAACCACATCTGGTACCGGTTCAGAAGTTACGCCATTTGCCGTTATTTCTGATAAGAAAAACAACCGTAAATACCCACTTGCTGACTACTCATTGACACCAACCATTGCCATTGTTGACCCAGCATTCGTTATGAGTGTGCCTGACTTTGTAGCAGCAGATACAGGTATGGACGTATTGACTCACGCAACAGAAGCATACGTATCAACAGTTGCCAATGACTACACAGACGGTTTGGCTCTTCAAGCCATCAAGTTGGTCTTTGAAAACCTTGAAAAATCTGTCAAAGAAGCAGATTGGGAATCTCGTGAGAAAATGCATAACGCCTCAACAATGGCAGGTATGGCCTTTGCCAACGCCTTCCTCGGTATTTCTCACTCAATGGCCCACAAACTTGGCGGACGTTTCCACACTGTTCACGGTCGTACCAACGCTATCTTGCTTCCATACGTTATCCGTTACAACGGTACTCGTCCAGCTAAGACCGCTACATGGCCTAAGTACAACTACTACCGTGCGGACGAGAAGTATCAAGACATCGCTAAAATGCTTGGACTTCCAGCTTCAACACCAGAAGAAGGTGTGGCATCTTACGCGAAAGCAGTTTACGAATTGGGTGAGCGTATCGGTATCCAAATGAACTTGAAAGACCAAGGTGTTGATGAGAAAGAACTCAAAGAGTACTCTCGTGAATTGGCGCTGCTTGCTTATGAAGACCAATGTACACCTGCTAACCCACGCTTGGCCATGGTTGACCATATGCAAGAAATCATCGAAGATGCGTATTACGGCTACAAAGAACGTCCAGGTCGCATCAAGTAATGATTTTCGTCATGATCCGTCGTTAAAGCTCCTTGCCTAACTTCAGTTACGCCTGCGTCGCTTTGCCTCGCCTCATTTAGAAAATCATTCCTTGATGATTTGGGATATCTTCGTTGTTGACTAGGTGAACTTGAATTCAACCGTCACCTTCGCCGCCTAGATTCTCTTAGGAAAAACTGATTTCAAAACTGAATAGGCTTAGTCTTCGTCTATCTGCCTAGAAAGACTTAGGGCTAGAACGGTTTCGGTAATCTATCTAGGTTCGTTTAGAAAATCGTTCCTCAACAACCGTTGTATAAACAAATGGACCAGCCTCCAAAACTTTCTCAAACACCAGTTTACACAAGGTAGGCTGGTGTTTTTGGTTATTGAGGAAATATTTATATTATGATATACTAAAATAAAAACAAGGAGGCCTCCTATGGCAGAATTAACCCCTTTAGCCTGGACTTTTGTCCGTGAATGTCCAGTGCCAGCTGATGTTTTTGAGATTTTATTGCCGGGTGAGGAGCCCAAGGCTGCCTATGCAACCATACGAGACAGTGCTATTTTTACCAATCGTCGCTTGATTGTCCGTGATGCACAGGGGCTAACGGGTAAAAAAGTAGAGATGTACTCGCTCCCTTACAGTTCTATCAATATGTGGTCAACGGAAAATGCAGGAAAATTCCTAGATTTCAATGCGGAAGTTGAACTCTGGACTAGGGCAGGTCATATCAAGATAAATCTGAAAAAAGGAATTGATATCAGACGCTTTGACCGCTTGATTGCGGAAGCCATTTTATAAGGCAGGATAGGAGGGGGAAGGATATGAAGAAGCAACTTGGTTTTATTTTAATTGCCGTAGCTTGTCTTGGGGCACTTTATCTTTTATTTGCTGGGGACTGGCTGCTGGCTGTTAAAGATGGTATCGATTTTGACACGCTCAGCAGCCTTCGACTTTTGAGAGGGCTAGCCTATCTGTCCCTCCTCAACTGGTCTTTCTTCGGAGGCTTGGCCTTGTTGAAGGACAAATAAAGCCTGAAAACCGAACCGCTGTTCGGTTTTTTCTCAAATCTTTCCAATTTTCTGTCAATTTATGGTAGAATAGGGGAAATAGATTTTTAGAGGATATTCGCCCATGACTTTAGTTTACCAATCCACCCGAGATGCTAACAACCGTGTTTCTGCCAGCCAGGCTATCTTGCAGGGCTTGGCGACAGACGGTGGTCTCTTTACACCGCTTTCTGCACCAGCAGTTGACTTGAATTTTGACCAGCTCAAGGACGCTTCCTACCAAGAAGTGGCTGAGCTGATTTTGTCGGCTTTCTTGGATGATTTTACCGCAGATGAGCTGGATTACTGTATCACCAATGCCTACGACAGCAAGTTTGACACACCAGCCATTGCCCCAGTGGTAAAACTAAAGGGCCAATACAACCTGGAGCTCTTCCGTGGTTCGACCATTGCCTTTAAGGATATGGCTCTGTCTATCCTGCCTTATCTGATGACGACGGCCGCCAAAAAGCATGGTCTGGAAAATGAAATTGTCATCCTGACCGCGACTTCTGGCGATACTGGGAAGGCGGCCATGGCAGGTTTTGCGGATGTGCCTGGCACCCGTATCGTGGTCTTTTATCCACGTGACGGTGTTTCCAAGGTGCAAGAGCTGCAGATGACGACCCAGACTGGTGATAATACTCATGTTGTAGCTATTGACGGTAATTTTGATGATGCCCAAACAGCGGTCAAATACATGTTCAACGATGTGGACTTGCGTGAAAAATTGGCAGCAAAGAAACTACAATTTTCATCAGCCAACTCTATGAACATCGGCCGTCTGGTGCCACAGATTGTCTACTATGTCTACGCCTACGCTCAGCTGGTCAAGACTGGCGAGATTGCGGCTGGCGACAAGGTCAACTTTACTGTACCGACTGGTAACTTCGGAAACATCCTGGCTGCCTACTATGCCCAGCAAATTGGCCTGCCGATTAACAAACTGATTTGTGCGTCCAACGACAACAATGTCCTGACTGATTTCTTCACGACCGGTGTTTACGACAAGAAACGCACCTTCCGCGTGACGACTAGCCCGTCCATGGACATCCTGGTATCGTCTAACTTGGAGCGCCTGATTTTCCATCTCTTTGGAAATGATGCAGCAAAAACAGCTGAGCTTATGGATCGTTTGGCTACAGATGGCCAGTATGACATCCAAGGGGCTGACGCGTCTATCCTATCTCTCTTTGATGCCGCCTTTGCGACGGAAGAGGAGACAGCGACGGAAATCAAGCGTGTTTATGAAGAGTCAGACTATATCGAGGACCCACACACGGCTGTTGCCTCCGCTGTCTATAAGAAGTATGTGGAGAAAACAGGCGACCAGACACCGACAGTTATCGCCTCTACAGCTAGTCCTTACAAGTTCCCAGTTGTGGCAGTCCAGTCTGTGACAGGGGAAACAGGTCTATCAGACTTTGAGGCGCTGGCTAAACTCCATGAAATTTCAGGTGTTGCCTTGCCACCGGCGGTGGACGGCTTAGAAATAGCTCCTGTCCGCCACACAACAATCGTTGCAGCAGCGGATATGCAGGTCGAAGTCGAGCGTTATTTGGGAGTATAATTGGAATATTCAAGGAGTGGGCAAAAGCCTAGACTCGATTTTTATAGTTCATGTCAACATCTCAGCGCAGTGGTTGATTGGCTTTCACAGTTTGGGGAACTGTGAAAGGTTGGAAATAAGGATTGCGTAGCAAACCTCATTTCGTTCGCGTTTTACGCTCCGGATCAGATCTAATGAATGATGCGAACTTTGTTCGCTCTATTTTCAACCTCCAAAGGTTCCCCAAACCGTTGGAGCTGTGCGGGGGTGGGCAGACGAACTCTTCTTAGCTTTGTCGAGTTCTTGCCCACTCCCTTTTTCTATGCCTTATGAAAAAAATTTATAAAGAAATAATCTCTATTGCCCTACCTGCCATGGGAGAAAATGTCCTGCAGATGCTGATGGGAATGGTAGATTCCTACCTGGTGGCAGGTCTGGGGATGGTTGCCCTGTCAGGTGTTTCCGTCGCCAACAATATTCTGGCTATTTACCAGGCCCTTTTCATCGCCCTGGCTGCTGCTATTTCTGCACGTCTGGCCCAATCCAGCAACCAAGGTGAGCAAGTGGTCGGAACCAGGATGACGGAAAGTCTCAAATTGACCCTACTTGTCAGCGGTATTTTGGGTTTAGTCGCTATTTTGGCAGGCCCTAGCTTGCTGGCTCTATTGGGAGTAGAGGCAGCGGTCGTAGAAACGGGCGGTCTCTATTTGATCCTAGTCGGCGGTGCTGTCGTTTTTCTAGGTCTTATGACCAGCCTCAGCGCCATTCTCAGGTCTCTTGGTAGGCCTGCCCTCCCCATGTATGTCAGCCTCTTGAGCAATCTCCTCAACATCCTGCTCTCCGCTTTCGCCGTTTTTGTGCTCCATGCCGGCGTGGCTGGAATTGCTGTCGGAACAGTTCTATCTCGTCTCATAGGTTGCCTGCTCCTTTGGTCGCAGTTGCCAGTTCCCCTGGCAGAATGGACCTGATCCATGGATAAGGATTTGGTCAGACTTGCCCTACCCGCTGCTGGAGAAAGGGTGATGATGCGGGCGGGGGATGTCGTGGTGGTCAGCCTTATTGTCAGTCTGGGGACGGCTGTTCTAGCGGGAAATGCTATCGGGGAAACCCTGACCCAGTTTAACTACATACCAGCCATGGGACTGGCGACGGCCCTGGTCATCTTGACGGCTAGATACCGTAAGGATAAGACACAGGTTGCTCAATTGTTGCAAGCAGGTTTGTTCTTGTCCGTCGGCTGTATGGTTTTGGTTGCTGGATTAGCCTATTTATTTGGCCCGCAGCTTACTAGACTCTATACCGAAGACATTCTAGTGGCGGAAGCCAGTCAGACTGTCTTGTTTTATTCCCTGCTCGGTGTGCCGGTTACGGCGGCTACTCTGATTCTGACGGCTCTTTGTCAGGGATTGGGCAATGCCAAGCTCCCATTTTTTGCCACTAGTCTCGGCATGTGGCTGGTGCGGATACTTGGCGCCCTAATCTTGTTCAAGGTTTTCAAGCTAGGATTAGATGCCATTTGGATTGCGACTATCCTGGACAATGCCTTTCGGGCTGGATTTTTGTATATTTGTTATAAAAAATGGCTTTAGCTTTCTTTAAGCTTGAAGGGGTATACTATAGTCAAGCTAGAAATAGCGAAATCTTTTTCATATAATCTCCTGGAAAACAGTCGGCGATGGTCGGCTGTTTTCACATTTTCTATTGATTTAAAAAAGTGGTATAATAGAGCTGATTGACAAGGAGGCAGATATGACAGCAGTAGGAGCTTCGGCAGGAAAGATTATTTTAATGGGAGAGCATGCGGTGGTGTACGGTCAGCCGGCCATTGCCATGCCTTTTTCTGCTGTCCAGATTACTGCGACCGTTGCGGCCCAAGGGACTGCTCTAACCGTGACCTGTGATTTTTATCAGGGATTTGTCCACAAGATGCCCAAGATTTGGGAGAGTCTTAAGCACGCCATTCGCTTTTCCCTCTACCGCATCGGAGCACCGACCGACCCGGCCATTCATATCCAGATTAGTTCCACTATACCAGCAGAGCGGGGCATGGGCTCCAGTGCCGCAGTGGCAGTAGCGGTGGCACGCGCCCTCTTTGCCTACTACCAAAAGGAGCTGACCGACAGCGAGCTCTGGGACATCGTCCAGTCCTCGGAAAAGATTGCCCACGGTAACCCCTCAGGAATTGATGCAGCGACGACTAGCGGCAAGTTCCCCATTTATTTCGTCAAAAACCAGCCCATCCAACCTTTGACCCTCAACCTCCATGCCTATTTGGTCGTGGCTGACACCGGCGTTACCGGAAATACCCTTGAGGCTATCCTTGATGTTGCGACTCTTTTGGAAAATGAGCCAAAGGCCGTTCAGCTAGTGGAAGAACTAGGTTCTTTAACCCAGGCTGCTCGAGAGGATTTAGCCCATGATCAGGCAGAGCTTCTAGGTCAAAAGATGAGTCGAGCCCATGTCCTCTTACAAAAATTAGGCGTGTCAGACCCCAGCCTAGATAAACTGGTCAGCCTAGCCCAGACCCATGGAGCTCTAGGAGCCAAGCTGACCGGAGGTGGCCGTGGCGGCTGTATGATTGCCCTTGTAAAAACAGAACAAAAAGCCCAGGAATTGGCCTGCATCCTCGCCCAAGCAGGTGCCAAGCAAACCTGGATCCAATACTTAGGAGAATAAGATGAGCCAGAAAATCGGCATTGCCCGTGCCCATACCAATATCGCCCTGATCAAATACTGGGGTAAGCGAGACAAGCAACTCTTCTTGCCCATGAACTCCAGCCTGTCACTGACCCTGGATGCCTTTTACACAGATACCAAGGTGATTTTTGACAGCGATTTGACGGCTGATGAGTTTTATTTAAATGGAATCTTGCAAGATTCAAAAGAAATTTTAAAAATTTCGCGATTTTTGGATTTATTTTGCGAATATATAGGTGAGAGGACTTTTGCCCGAGTGGAAAGTCTCAATTTTGTTCCGACTGCGGCAGGATTAGCCAGCTCAGCCTCAGCCTTTGCGGCCCTGACCTTGGCTACCGCGACAGCTCTAGGTCTGAATTTGAGTCGAGAGGAATTGTCAACCCTTGCCCGTCGTGGTTCAGGCTCCAGCACCCGTAGCCTTTTCGGAGGTTTTGTCGAGTGGGATATGGGGACAGGTTCGGCAGATTCTATGGCCCATCCCATCGATGATGCGGACTGGGATATTGGCATGATTGTTCTTGCGGTCAATACAGGTCAGAAAAAGATTGCCAGCCGTGAAGGCATGGACCATACGGTCGCAACGTCCCCCTTTTACCAGGCCTGGATGGACACTGCTAAGGAAGATTTGCAGGCTATTAAGCAGGCTATTGCGGACCGGGATTTTGAACAGGTCGGTCAGATTACCGAGCATAATGGCATGAAGATGCATGCTACCACCCTGTCTGCCAATCCGCCGTTTACCTATTGGTCGGCAGATAGTTTGCTGGCCCAGGAGGCTGTTCGTCAGGTCCGTGAGGAAAGCGGCCTATCAGCCTACATGACCATGGATGCGGGACCAAATGTCAAGGTTCTTTGCAGAGCCAGTCAAATGGCAGAGCTGGTCGATGGCCTATCTCAGTACCTCCCCAAAGAAAAAATCATTACCAGCCTACCAGGTCCTGCGGCCTATGTTCTGACAGATGAGGACTGGCAAGGCTCCCAGCAGGCATTTGAAGAGAGGTCTTAGGATGCAGGTACAAGTACAAGCACCAGGCAAGCTCTTTCTGGCAGGGGAATATGCGGTGGTCGAGGCTGGTCAGCCAGCTGTCATTGCGGCAGTGGACCAGTATCTGACCGTGACCGTTCAAACGTCAGACCAGGCCAGTATTCATTCTAGCCAGCAGGCAGACCTCTATCTGCCTTGGAGCCGTCAGGGAGCGACTATTGTTACCCATGGGGAAAATCCCTATCCACTGATTACGATGGCCATGCAGGTGACCGAGGTTTATCTGCGGACCAAGGGCTTGACCTGTCAAGGAGCTTATGCCCTAGGCATCCAGTCAGACCTGGACGACCAGGTATCAGGTACCAAGTACGGACTGGGTTCTTCAGGTGCGGTTACGGTGGCGACGGTCAAGGCGGTTTTGGCCTATTACCAACAGTCAGCTGAGCCCCTCTTGGTCTACAAGTTGGCTGCCCTGGCCCAGACCCAACTGGGCATGACCGGTTCCTTTGGTGACCTGGCAGCTTCTAGCTTTGGGGGACTTGTGGCCTACCATTCTTTGGACCGGGCTTGGCTTTTGCAGGCAATGGTAGAGCAGTCCTTGGAGGACTTGTTAGTCTCTGATTGGCTGGGCCTGAAGATTGAATCCATCCAGCTACCCGCTCCCCTGCAACTCCTGGTTGGTTGGACGGGGTCGGCGGCCTCGACTGACAGTTTGGTCCAGCAGCTGGAAAGTCAGAAAAGCCAGGAGCAGAAGGATCGTATCCATAGCCAGTTTCTGGCCGACTCAAAGGCCTGTGTGGAGCAGTTTATCCTGGCCTGTCAGACAGGACAAGTGGCAGCGGTCAAGCAGGCTGTGGCAGAAAATCGCAGGCTCTTGCAGGATTTTTCGGCTGATATGGGCCTGGTCATCGAGACGCCTATACTGAGTCAACTGGCTAATCGGGCCCAGGCTTATGGGGCGGTGGCCAAATCCTCAGGTGCAGGTGGAGGTGACTGCGGCATCTGCCTGGTAGACAGTAGGGAACAAAAAGAGATCATTGAGATGGCTTGGCGACAAGCCGGGATTCTTCCACTCCAACTAAACATCGCCATGCGTGAATAAGGAGATTTTATGTATTATTTTGGACAATTTGGCTTGGATCGTAAGGACCAGCATGTGGGGCTGGCCAACCAGCAGTATAGTAGTCAGTCGGCGTCGGACTTTGCCCAGACTCGTTTTGTGCACCATTCTTTGCCAGAGCTTAAGCTGGAGGATGTGTCCCTTGCAACCAGTGTGGCTGGTTTGGATTTTGCCCACCCATTTTTCATCAATGCCATGACTGGCGGAAGTGAAAGGACTGGGAAAATCAATCAAATGCTGGGGATTTTGGGGTGCTTTGGGAAGATTCCGCTGGCGTCGGGCTCTGTTAGTGCGGCCATTAAGGATCCTTCTGTGGCGGAGACCTTTTCTGTCATGCGTCGAGAAAATCCTCACGGAATCATTTTTGCTAACTTAGGTGCCCACCACGATGTGGACAATGCCAAGCGGGCTGTAGATTTGCTGGAGGCCAATGCCATTCAGATTCATGTCAATGCTCCTCAGGAGATTGTTATGCCAGAGGGGGACCGAGATTTCTCTATGTGGTTGAAGAATATCGAGATCCTGGTGCGAGAGCTGGATGTGCCTGTCATTGCCAAGGAAGTTGGCTTTGGTATGAGCCGGGAAACGGTGGCAAAATTGGCCTCGGTTGGTGTCCAGACAGTTGATATTTCGGGGACTGGTGGGACGGATTTTGCCAAGATTGAGAATGCCCGTCGGGCCTTTCATGATTACGACTACCTGGAGGGTTGGGGCCAATCGACGGTGGTATCTCTGGTGGAGGTCATGTCTCTGCCGGCTGACCGTCGTCCTCAGGTCATCGCCTCAGGTGGTATTAAAAATCCGCTAGATATTGTCAAAGCCCTAGCCCTTGGTGCTGACCTGGTCGGGATGTCCAATCACTTCCTGCAATTTGTAAAAGACGGCAAGGCAGACCGCCTGGAAGAGGCCATGCAGGCTATCGACCGCTACCAGACACAGATTGCGGAAATCATGACCATGCTGGGTGCTAAAACTGTGGCAGACTTGAGAAAGACCGACCTGATTCTAGCACCGGCTGTGCAGAATTGGTGTCAGGCACGTGGTATTGACTGGACGGCCTATGCAAGACGGTCAGCAGAAAAATAATACTCTTAGAAAATCATCTTATCCTTGTCGAGAGCCTTGGTGACTGAAAGACTCGGAGGGAGATAGGCTAGATTGATTTTTATGGAATATAATAGAATAGAAAGAGGAGCACCTGGCTGAGGTGCTCCTTTTACAATCTTTACTCTGCCAATTGGCCTGCTTGCAATTGGTACATGCGTTGGTAGGTGCCTTTCATGGCCAAGAGTTGTTCGTGGTTGCCCGACTCGATAATCTTGCCCTTGTCCAAGACATAGATGCAATCGGCATCTTGGATGGTGGATAGGCGGTGGGCGATGGCAATGGTTGTCCGTCCTTGTCGCATTTTTTCCAGGGAATACTGGACAGTTTGCTCGGTTTCGGAGTCAATATTGGCTGTGGCCTCATCTAAAATCAGGATTTTAGGCTGGCTGGCCATGGTGCGAGCAAAGGCCAGCAATTGACGTTGTCCAGTTGAGAAGGCGGAACCTTTTTCGGTAACCAGGTGGTCATAGCCGTCTGGTAATTTTTCGATAAAGGGAGCAGCGTCCACAAAACGGGCTGCCTCCTCGACCTGCTCTCTACTGATATCCTGGTACATCTGGATATTGGAGGCAATGGTTCCGTGATAGAGGAAGGGGTCCTGCAAGACCAGACCGATATTTGACCGCAATTCCTGGGCAGGGAAGGTTCGGATATCCTGACCGTCAATCAGAACCCGCCCGGATTCAAATTCGTAAAAACGCATGAAGACGTTGATAATAGACGATTTTCCAGAACCGGTCGCGCCGACAAAGGCGATAGTCTGGCCTTTCTTGACCTGAAAAGAAACCTTGTCAAGGATTTTCCGTTTGCCGTCGTAGGAGAAGGAAACGTCCTCAAAAACGATATCTCCCTGGCTGATACAGGCTCCCTGGTCAACCTGCTGGGGTTCCTCAATGGTCTGGTCCATAAGGGTAAAGACACGACCGGCCGAAACCATGGAGGTTTGCAGGGTAGAGAAATGCTGGGTGACCTCCAAAAGCGGGTCGAAGAGGCGGTTAGCATATTGGATGAAGGCGTAAATCATCCCAGCAGATACAGTAGCGTCTGACCAGTCCAAGCCGAAGTAGCTAATCAGCAGGGCATAGGTCAAAATCTTAATCAGCGATAGGGCAGGACGGAGGAAGAGACTGTCCAGGGCCATAGACTTGCTAGCATAGGCCAGGTGTTCCTGGTTGATAGCCTCAAATTCCTCAGTTAGACGTTTTTCCTGAGAAAAGGCCTGAATAATCCGGATGCCCTCGATAGACTCTGCTAGCTTGCTGTTGATGTTGCTGAGGAGACTGCGTGTCTTAGCGACGACAGGAGCGGATTTTTTGCGGTAAAGATTGACCAGGATGAAGATGACGGGCAGGAAAAGTACCAGCATGGAGGTCAATTTCCAGTCCAGGGCAAACATGGTATAGAGAGTAACCACGATGACAAAGAGGGCTGAAATAAAGCTGGATAGGATTCCTGAGAACATCTCTGAGATACTCTCTGTGTCATTGGTCAGGCGAGACACGATAGAACCGCTCGGTGTTTGGTCGAAATAGGCCATGCCTAGAGATTGGACCTTGCCAAAGGCATCCCGACGAATATCTCGGACTACGCTATAGGAAACCTTGGCAAACCAAATATTGCCTAGATATTGAAAGAGCATCTGCACCAGATAAAGCCCAAAGTAGGCAGCCAGAATCATGGTCCCAGACTGGGAGATATGGCCGATATAATTGTCAATAAAGTGGGAGGCTAGAAGGGGAATAATGCTGCGAACAACAGTCGTCAGCAAGAGAAAGGTCAGGGCTGCAGCAGTTAGGAGCGAGTAGGGTTTGAGATAGGATAGGAGGCGCCAGAAAACGCCTTTTTCTTTTGATTTAGCTTGCATTTTCTTCCTCCATTTCCAGTTGTTGCATCATGTAGGTGTCGTAGTACCAGGCTTGATTTTCCAAGAGTTCCTGGTGGGTACCCCGCTCGGCGATTTTTCCGTCTTCCATAACCAAAATCAAGTCAGCATGGACTACAGCTGAGAGCCGGTGGGCTGTGATGATAGTGGTCTTGTCCAGACGGCTGCTCTTGATATTTTCGATAATAGCATGTTCTGTCTTGGCATCGACTGCTGATAGGGAATCATCCAAAATCAGGATGTCAGGGTTGAGAATCATGGCACGGGCCATGGCTAGACGTTGTTTCTGCCCACCAGATAGGGAAATCCCTTTCTCACCGACCATGGTCGCAAAGCCGTTAGGCATATCTTCGATGTCTGCATAGACATGGACAGTTTTGGCCGCCTCTTTGATGTGCTGCAATTCCAAATCAGGGTCGCCAAAGCTGATATTGTCCGCAACACTGGCTGCAAAGAGAAATTGGTCCTGGGGAACATAGCCCATAAGGGCACGCAGGTCTGCCAGGCGGTAGTTTTTGATGTCCTGCCCGTTTAGGGAAATAGCGCCCTGGTCTACATCATATTCCCGTAGGAGGAGCTTGATGAGACTGGTCTTACCAGAACCTGTTGGACCAACCAGGCCGATAGTCTGACCTTTTTTAATGCTGAAGTGAATATCTTCTAAAGTAGGCTGCTCAGAATACTTATCGTAAGAAAAGCGGTCGACCTTGTAGGAGATTTGTCCATTTTCTGGTGCTGGCAGAGGCTTGCTGGCCTCTTTTACATCAGAATGAACATCCAGTAAACTCTGGATGCGGTCGTAGGAAACAGCACCACGCTGGGTAATATTAAAGAGGAAACCGATAGCCATGAGGGGCCAGACCAGCAGGTCCAGGTAAGTCATAAAGGTGACCAATTGCCCTAAGGTAACCTGGCCTTGGGCGATGAATTGGGAGCCAAAAATCAAGGTGAGAACATAGGAGAGTCCGACAAAGAAGAGGACAGCTGGGTCGAAGAGGGAATCGTAGCGCATGGTCTTGAGGTTTTGGAGGTAGGCTGCCTGGTTGACCTCTTGAAAGGCCTTGCTTTCCTGCTCTTGGTAGCCGAAGGACTTGGTGACTTTGATACCAGACACAGATTCCTGGACCTTATTGTTCAGCTCTGAAAAGGCAGCTTGAGAGGCCTTGAAATTTTCATGAGTGCGGCGGCCCAGATAGCTGGTCGTCATAGCCATGAAGGGCAGGGGCAGGATAGCTACCAGGGTCATTTGCCAAGAAATCAGAAAACTCATGGTTACCAGGGTCACCACAGCGGTCACAGTCGCATCGACGAAGGACATAACACCGCCTCCTGCGAGACGGGTCAAGGCATTGATATCATTGGTGGCATGGGCCATGAGGTCACCGGTCCTGTGATTTTGGAAAAACGAGGGCGACATATTCATAAAATGCTCAAAGAGGCGAGCCCGCATAATTTTTCCTAGACGAAAAGAGGTGGCCAGGATATTCATTCGCCAGACATAGCGGAGGGCGTACATGCCAAAGCCAGATAGGATAAGCCCCAGTACGCCCAAGAGGAGTCCCTGTCCTGTCAGTGCACGGCTGTCGATTTGGTCAATGATTTCTCCCATAATATAGGCCGGCAGCAGGTTGAGGAGACTGACCAGACACAGAGAGATAATGCCAAGGAGGTAGCGCTTTTTCTCTAGCTTAAAAAACCACCAGAGTTGTTTGACAATTTTCATAATCATCCTTTCTTTTATTTCATAGAATTTGGGCAAAATAAAGGTTGGATATCCTTTCTAAGACTCCAACAGATAGTTCCTGTTTTTTAGTTAGAGATTGAGGTAGCGTAGCAAACTCCGTTTATTCGCGTTATAGGCTCCGAACCGGTCATAACGAATGATACGGACTCTGTTCGCTCCCTCTCCAACTTCCAACAGTCTCTCCCCAGACTGTAGAGTCATACAGGTTATAAATGTACATTCCAGTGTAACATACTATTCAGAAAAAGGAAAGTAAGTAGCCATGAGGACTATTTTTTGAGATTGTCCTTGTCTTTCAGATAAACTGGAGAGGCGAACATTTCGAGGTCAATATGTCCTAGCAATTCCGTTTTCCTCTTATTTGTGGTAAAATAGGAGAAAATTTTATGAGGTAGAAACATGAAAGCAATTGTTACTGTTGTCGGCAAGGACAAATCAGGGATTGTTGCGGGTGTTGCGACTAAGATTGCGGAGTTGGGGCTTAATATTGATGATATTTCCCAGACGGTTTTGGATGAGTATTTTACCATGATGGCGGTTGTATCGTCAGATGAGAAGAAAGATTTCACTCAATTGCGTTCGGAGTTGGATGCCTTTGGTCAAAATTTGAATGTGAAAATCAACATTCAAAGTGCGGCCATTTTTGATGCTATGCACAACTTGTAAGGAGAGATTTCATGGATATTAGACAAGTTACTGAAACCATTGAGATGATCGAGGAGCAGCACTTCGATATCCGGACCATCACCATGGGAATTTCCCTCTTGGACTGTATTGATGCGGATATTGAGAAAGCTGCGGATAAAGTCTATACAAAAATCGTCACCAAGGCCAAAAACCTGGTAGCAGTCGGCGATGAGATTGCGGCAGAACTAGGCATTCCCATTGTTAACAAACGGGTGTCGGTGACGCCTATTGCCTTGATTGGTGCGGCGACAGATGCCACGGATTATCTGCCCTTGGCTCATGCCTTGGACAAGGCGGCTCATGAGATCGGCATTGATTTTATCGGTGGCTTTTCAGCTCTGGTTCAAAAGGGCTACCAAAAAGGTGATGAAATCCTTATCAACTCTATACCGCAGGCATTGGCCCAAACCTCTAAGGTCTGCTCGTCAGTCAATATCGGCTCAACCAAGACAGGTATCAACATGACGGCTGTGCGGGACATGGGGCGGATCATCAAGGAGACGGCGGAGGCTTCTGATATGGGGGCGGCTAAACTGGTGGTTTTTGCCAATGCGGTTGAGGACAATCCTTTCATGGCGGGTGCTTTCCACGGTGTCGGCGAGGCGGATGTGGTTATCAATGTCGGCGTGTCTGGGCCCGGTGTGGTCAAGCGTGCTCTTGAAAAAGTGCGCGGTGAGAGCTTTGATGTGGTGGCGGAGACCGTCAAGAAGACCGCCTTCAAGATTACCCGTATCGGTCAGTTGGTTGGTAATATGGCCAGTGAACGCCTGGGTGTCAAGTTCGGTATCGTAGACCTGTCCCTTGCTCCAACGCCAGCTGTTGGCGATTCAGTGGCACGAGTTTTGGAGGAAATGGGCTTAGAAACCGTTGGTACGCACGGAACGACTGCTGCCCTGGCTTTGCTCAATGACGCTGTTAAAAAGGGTGGGGTTATGGCCTGCAACCAAGTAGGTGGCTTGTCAGGTGCCTTTATCCCTGTGTCTGAGGACGAGGGCATGATTGCGGCGGTGCAAAATGGCTCGCTCAACCTTGAAAAATTGGAAGCCATGACGGCCATCTGTTCTGTAGGTTTGGATATGATTGCTATTCCAGAAACAACGCCTGCTGAAACCATTGCAGCCATGATTGCGGATGAGGCGGCGATTGGGGTCATCAACCAGAAAACAACTGCGGTCCGTATTATTCCTCTCGGAAAAGAAGGAGACATGATTGAATTTGGCGGCCTTCTGGGAACGGCTCCTGTCATGAAGGTCAATCAGGCATCTTCTGCGGACTTTATCAACCGTGGCGGACAAATTCCAGCTCCAATTCATAGTTTTAAGAACTAAAAACGTAAACCGATTGCGACAAGCAGTCGGTTTTTTGCTATACTATAGTCGAGTGAATTAGCTTTCAGACAAGGAACCGAGGTGCAGGTAGTACTAGAGTACAGCAAGCCGAAAGTGACGATGTATCAAAGCTAATTCAAATGACTATATAGTAAGAAAAGACAAGGAGAACACTATGGCAGATGTAAGATTATATATTTCTCGTCACGGGAAAACCATGTTCAATACCATTGGGCGCGTGCAGGGCTGGTGTGACACACCGCTGACCAAGGCAGGTGAGGAAGGGATTCGTGAACTGGGCTTGGGGCTAAAGGATGCGGGCCTTGATTTTAAACTAGCTGTATCCAGTGACCTGGGGCGGACCGTTCAGACCATGACCATCGCCCAGCGTGAGTTGGGAATTTTAGGAAAAATCCCTTACTACCAAGACAAGCGTATCCGTGAATGGTGTTTCGGCAGTTTTGAGGGTATGTATGATGCCGAGCTTTTCCAAGGTGTCCTGCCTCGTTTGAAAGGGACAGTTGATGCGACGGCTATGTCCTTTGCGGAAATCGCAGCAGGTATCCAAGAGGCAGACACGGCTGGCTGGGCAGAATCTTGGGAGGTCTTGAGCAATCGTATCTTAACAGGTTTTGAATCCATCGCCCAAGACTTGGAAAAACAAGGTGGAGGCAACGCCCTTGTGGTCAGCCACGGTATGACCATTGCAACCCTGGCTCATTTGTTAGAGCCAGAACGTGGGGCTAATATTTTCCTTGATAACGGTTCGATCACCGTCCTCAAATATGAAAATGGTAAGCTCTTGATTGAGTCGGTTGGGGATATGTCCTACCGCCAACGCGGAGCAGAATTGATTGCCCAAGGGGAATAAATGTGAAATGAAAACATGTATGTCATACGTTTTTTCTGATGTGTGACATACATGTTTTTTATATATGAAATCTAAGTTACATCATTTTAACTCTTTCCTGCTGAAAATAAAGTAACTCAGATAGAGATATAGTATAGCAGATATGAAGCTAACACACATGGATAGCTGTGTAATATGTTCCCCCTGTTGAAGCGAAAGAAATAGAAAATAATCTGTTGGTAATGTCATATGGAGTAGGTTACTAGTAATAAGGTTGGTGACATTGTCAAAAAGAAGGCTCATTAAACTAAAGGCAAGATAGGCTTGATTGACTTTATTGGACTTGACAAATATCAGGATGGATAACAGAGAGATACAGATAAATAAAGGTGTTTGAGCAATGAAACTGTGTATTATCACTGCAACATCAACAGGGGCACCCAGAAGTAAGCCAATACTGCTACTCAATAAATAGGCTAGAAGGATATAAGCGAGATCTAGCACAAGGGTTGCTAAGACTTTATAGAAAAATACTCCTTTTCTTATTTGTTGCTTGATAATAATATGATTGATGGTACGGTAAGTAAAATCTTCTCCAAAGAATAGGTTGGCTGGAACGATAAAAAATAGTGTGATAAATTGAGAAAGCAATTGAATAAGAGAGCTAGTGAAGTCTTCGTTGCCATGCAACAAAAAAGCGGATAAAAAGGACAGTAAAGCCAATATTCCCAATGAAATCGTTAATCTCTGTTCTTTTTGAATCTTAAATAAATCAGCTTTAAAGTAATGTATCATGCTCTTCTCCTTCTTGAATCAATGTCAGGTAATAATCTTCAAATGACATTTGTTGTTTAAAAATTTCTTTGACCTCAATCTCATGGTTTATCAAGAGATGAATGAGGCTCATAACATTCGTATTTGATGGCAGACTGATATAATCCTTATCTATTTTGTAAGCGATGCCCTGCTCTTCAAGGATAGTCAAGGTCTTAGGATGGTTGTTCGTTTGTAGATAGAGATGTTCTTCTAGGGTTTGTTCAAGCTCTTGCTTTGAGAATTCTTTGACGATAAGACCCTTATGCATGATAATGTAGCGATCAACCACCATCTCAAGCTCTGATAGGATATGACTGGAGATAAGGATGGTCATCCCATATTGATTTCGAAGATTTAAAATAATACTTCTCATTTCTTTGATTCCAACAGGATCAAGACCATTAATCGGTTCGTCTAGGATTAAAAAATCAGGGTCATCTAGGATAGCTAAGGCAATGGCTAAACGTTGACGCATTCCCAGTGAAAAATCTTTGGATTTTTTCTTAGGATCAACATCCTCTAAACCGACAATTGCTAATGTCTCTAAGATTTTTTCGTCCGCTTGCTTGAGATTTAATTGCAGAGCCATGTAACGAAGATTATCGATCGCAGATAAATTAGGTTGTAGAGCAGGGGATTCAATTAAAGCTCCAATACGACAATCTTTTGAACTAGTAATGGTACCTGAAGTTTGGGAAATGACGCCCGATAACATTCGGAGAAGCGTTGTTTTCCCAGCACCATTTTCACCGACTATGCCACAGATTTCTCCTTTATTAAGAGTCAAGGAAACCTGATGAACGGCCTTTTGTTTCCCATATTGTTTTGATAATTCTTGGGTAGATAAGAGAGATGCCATAACTACCTGCCTTTCTATAAAAAAATGATAAATCTATGATATACTAGATTCAAAAGTTGGCAAATTTCGTTACATAAATGTAACGCGTGGAGAATATAATGGGAACTTACGGAAAAATTTTTAAACTCATTCGTGAATCAAAAAATATGTCTCTAAAAGAAGTGGCAGGGGATTTCGTGACACCTGCTCAGTTATCACGCTTTGAAAATGGAAAGAGCAATCTTTCTGTAGATACATTTTTTTATTGCTTGAGACGGATGAATGTGGTAGAGGGCGAATTTTCTACCCTCTACCAGTCCTACTTTCAGATAGATAATTTGTTTTCATCAGAGGAATTTGTCCGTGCAGTTTATAGTCACAATGCTCAGTATATGGATGATAGAATTTTGTACCATCAAGCAGAGTATGATAGAGATGGTCGTCAGTTTGACAGGGTAATGGTCGCGGCCTTTCATATTTTTAAGCAACAATGGTGCGATCCTGATTATGATGTTTCTGAGGATGAAAAAGCTATTCTATCGGACTATTTAATGTCCATAGATGATTGGGGGAAATTTGAACTCTGGATTTTCGGAAATTGTAGCAGAGGTCTTCCTAGCAAAATGTTAGAAGTTCTGGGAATGGAAGTTCTCAATCGAACAAAGTTTTATATGGACATCACAGAAAACAGAGACAATGTCTATAAGGTGCTCATCAATATTTCGAGTAGTTTGTTAGATAGGGGAGAGGAGCTTGCTGCGATTCGCTTTCTCAAAATTCTTGACTCTGTCAATATCATGGAAAAGAATATGCGGGATCGCTTGCTGCTTAAGCTCCTAAAAGCACGCTTGTCCTACATGAATGGAAATGATGGTGGCCTAGAAATAATGAAGGAATGCCTGCATATTGCCAAATTTTTAGATTGCTATGATTTAATCCACCAGATCAATAAGGAAATTGAGAAAGTTACAGATATGTAATGAATTTTAAGTGGCTCGTCATTTCCTGTAAGATAATACTTGTAAGTTTGACAACTTTACAAAACAATGTTTAGAAATTGTATTCACAAGAAAAGTGCTTTTAGAGAAGAGATGGTTTTTCGCTAATCAAGGCAGTTTTTTGAGGGAATACTAACTGTATTTTGAAAAAAACGAGCGGTGAGTAGCTGAAAAACTAGCCTTAGTTAGAAGTGCTGAACTGTGAATACAGGTTCTTAATTATCTTGGAGGAAATAATGATGAAGAAATTACTTGTTTTAGGTGCTCTTGCAATGCTAGGTTTTGTAACATTTGGGCTTCTAACAACTAATAGCAGTTCAGCAAGTGCTGAAACGGAGGGCAAGGTAGTTCTGTTTGGAAAAGTCGATTTTTCAGACGATGAAGAACAGGACACGGATGAGGAAAGGGAAGAAGTAGCGACGGAGAGCGATGATGCTATCTGGCTTGAAAACTTTATCACGACACATAAAACACCATTTTCTAAAACAATCAAGAAATGAAATCAGGGACTTTTCTCTGATTTTTTTCTTGATTTATATATCGAGATGCGATACACTTTATGTATCGAAGTTCGATGTATCGTAGTGCGAAAGGAGTTTTATGAACGATAAGTTAAAAGGTTCTGTTGCAAAGTTTTAAATCTACTATCAAATAAGGTAGAATAATAGAAAAAGATAGCAGGAGGAATGACGATG